>NZ_JAJAFY010000042.1:0-41802 GCF_025384885.1 Photorhabdus kleinii | reverse complement strand
TGCCAATTATTTTAAAATATATTAATTCTATTTTTACATGGCAATAATATATTTTTTTATTGTATTAATAAAGGTGTTAATAATGATTGGATATAAATGGATAGGTTATGTTTATAACGACATGTGATATTTCTATAATTATTGATTGTTATATTTGAATGTTTTCATATAATATAAAATCAAATTATATCTGATAAATATATTATGTTTTTATCTTATAATATAGATAAAATGAGAGTAGTTATGTAAGTCAATTACTGGCTTTATAGTGATATTGTAAATTAAGCATTGTCAATTATACTAGGTATTAGTATAGTAAGTTTGATTAAATTGTTTGAATAACCTATCGTTGGGTTTTATTATTTAATAATATATTTATCTCTACCTTTAAAAATATGTTGTACAGCAAGGGATAATATTCGTATGTGAATATTGCAAGACAATAAATATGATAGAGATATAATCATTTCATGTTGAAAAATTAACTGTCAGTAGAGGAGGGGTAATTTGTGATCTGCTTATAAAAATGTGACGATATAATGGCTTTTCATTATTTTATTGATGTACGTCAATGCTATTGTTACCTGTACCGTTTAATAGAAGCGTGACTTCAACAAAATTAATGGATAAGCTATGTCGTTAAAAATAACTGTACTACTGGAAAATAAAACATCTGATTCATATTTGATAGCTAAGCCTGGTTTGAGTCTTTTACTTGAAGATGGTGAAGAGAAGATAATTTTTGATACCGGCCCGGATGGTAGCTATATTGAGAATGCAAACAGGATGGGGATATCTATTGATGATATATCCAAAATTGTTATCTCTCATGGACATTCTGACCATATAGGTGGTGTTAATTATTTTCCCCATAATGCTAAATTAATATGTCATCCTGATGCATTAAATGAGAAATATTATGGTGTTATGTTCAGGAAAATGGCGTTAAAATTTAAAAAAATGTCGGGTAAAATTAATAAACGAGTTAAGAAGAGAGTTTTATTTCGTTTAACGAAATCGCATATGAAGATAAGTGAGCGATTTATTTTTTCAGGGGAAATAGCAAATGATCATCGAAAATCCTTTGGGTTAATTAGAAAGAGCTCTTGGGCCAATGATTATATATTGGATGATAGTGCGTTAATTTGGAAAAGCGATAATGGCTTGGTGATTATCGTTGGCTGTGGTCATTCTGGTATTTGTGAAATTATTAACCACGCTAAAATGATTACCGGTGTGGATAAAGTATTCGCAGTAATAGGCGGATTGCATTTAAGGAGAGCGTTACCGACGGAGTTATTGAAGATCAGAGAATTTTTCATAAAAGAAAATATAAAAGAGGTCTATGGATGTCATTGTACTGGTAGCTGGGGAAGACTTTGGTTACCAAATGTCAAACAGCTAAAAACAGGACAGGTATTATTAGTCGAGTAACATAATGAAAGTCGTTGAGAAAATGGATGTTCATCAGGTTATTACCCCATTTGCGACAGCGTTGGGGTTAGCGTTTTTTTCTGTTTTAAATAATTGGGATTATAATAACGATAGGTTAATGTTTTTATTGCTATACCCGTCATCTTTCAAGTTGCCTCTTTGTTGGCTGCACTCACTCACCCCGGTCACATAGTTTGCTATGCTCCCGGGGATTCGCTCCCTTGCCGTCGCGATGCATCTTGAAATCCATAGGGTATATAATCCTATTGCCGTATTTTTTAGGAAAAATAATAGTATATTGAAGATGACTGTATTTAATCTAATAATGATATTGATAACCGGTACGATAATGATAATTTCCTGTTTATTCAACTTGTTTTAATGATCGATTTTATATTGTTTTACTGCTTGTAAATTATCAAGCGGATGGTGCAGTAAAGGTCTATCTTCGGTCACTGAGAGAAATGACGAAAATTCGTTTTACAAGATATATGGAGTTCTTAATGAAAAATTGAATCGATAAATTTAGATTTACTTATCGTTTCTGTGATGTTTAATTCATTAAAATAACAGGCTATTATATGAACTTAATGTCTTTACGTTGCTTATATAAATAGGCGGTATAATAAGTTGATCATAGGTATATAGTTGATTCTATCTGTTTGATTTAAATTTAATATATTGATTTATAAAGTTATTCATTAAATCCTGCCACCAGTTGGCCGGAGTTAAGACAGGGGTTATGATTATGAATCAAGGTCAATTCTGGCAACGGCCAAGAAGAAACAAACGTTATTTGGCGGTGATTTTAGCGTCTTTGCTGATGCTTTCTGGTTGTGACCAATCTGATAGCACTGATAATAAGCAAGCTGCCCAACCGCAGTCCACAGAAATTCAAAGCGAAAAAGCACCTCAACAATCAAATACTCCACCAAAATCAGTAAAACCGAAAGATGCAGCCTCACTGGCTGAATTAGTAAAACGTTATGCCGGTAAACCAGTGAAGATTCTGGATGCCTCGGAAGTTCAGCTTGATGGCGCTAGTGCAATGGTGGTGACATTTTCTGTTCCTTTAGATCCGAATCAGGATTTTGCGCAGAATGTCCGTTTGGTGGATGTCAAAGAGGGCAAACTTGATGGGGCGTGGGAACTGTCAGATAACATGATGGAACTGCGCTTGCGCCATTTGCCGCCCTCCCGTAAGTTGCAATTGACCGTAGATAAAGATGTTAAAGGTATCAATGATCGTCAACTCGAAACGGCTTATGAGAAAACGCTGACAACCGCGACGATTTCTCCGTCTGTCGGTTTTGCCAGCAAAGGCTCTTTGTTACCCAGTAAAGTTGCTGAAGGTTTGCCAGTATTGGCTCTGAATGTTAATCGTGTTGATGTTAATTTTTTCAGGATAAAAGAGGCGGCATTACCGGCTTTTATTGCACAGTGGCAATATCGCAATAATATGAATTCTTGGGAATCTGAAGAGATGCTCAAAGATGCGGAACTGGTTTATACCGGCCGTTTCGATCTGAATCCAACACTGAATACCCGCGAAAAATTACTGTTGCCATTAAGTAATATTAAAGAGTTACAGCAAGATGGTGTTTATCTGGCGGTGATGCAACAAGCGGGTAAATACACAGACACCAATCCAGCAACAATGTTTACCTTAAGTGATATAGGTGTTTCTGTGCACAGCTATTTGGATAAGATGGATGTGTTTACCCAATCTTTGGCGCAAGGTAGCAGCCTGAAAGGGGTGGAAATACGGCTGTTGGATGATAAAGGGCTATTATTGTCAAAGGCAACAACGGACGATGATGGGCATGTCAGCTTAGAAAAAAATGCGAAAGCGAAACTATTGCTCGCTACTCATGATCACCAAACCAGTATGATTGATTTGGTATCACCGGCGCTGGATCTGTCTGAATTTGATATCTCTGGTCCACAAGGGTACAGCAAACAGTTTTTTGTTTTTGGACCTCGTGATCTCTATCGCCCGGGTGAAACGTTGATTGTCAATGGCCTGTTGCGTGATGGCGATGGCCGTGCAATGAAAAGTCAGCCAGTTAAAGTGGATGTACTGAAAACCGATGGTCAGGTTGTCCGTAGTTTTGTCTGGCAACCCGAAAATGGGTTGTATCAGTATCGTTATGCGATCCCCCAGTCAGCGGCTACTGGGCTCTGGTCGCTACGTTTTGATTTGGGCGATAACAAACCCCGTTATTACAAGTTTAATGTCGAAGATTTTATGCCGGAGCGCATGGCTCTGGAAATTAGTAGTGAGTCGCAACCCGTGATGAAAGACCACGATGTGGATTTCGCGATTAAAGGCCGTTATCTATATGGAGCGCCTGCCGCATATAATCGCTTGCAAGGGCAATTATTTCTGCGTCCAGCTCGGGATGCGGTAGCAAAATTGCCTGGCTATGAGTTTGGTGCGGTTACAGAAGACAATCTTAGTCGCACATTGGATGAGTTTGATCTGGTTTTAGGTAATGAGGGTAAAGCTGTAATTAATGTCAGTGCCGACAACTGGAGTTCGGTCTCTTCGCCGGTAAACGTCATTGTACAGGCAGGTTTGCTTGAATCTGGTGGCCGTCCGGTAACTCGTCGAGTTGAACAGGCCGTTTGGCCGGCAGAAAAGCTGGTTGGTATCCGTCCGTTGTTTAATCAGAAAGAGATTTATGACTATCGCGTAGGGCGTTACCAAAGTCGTTACAATGTGGATGAAAATTCACTGGCGCAATTTGCGGTGGTGTATGCCGATGCCAATGGAAAAAAATATGCTGCGAAAGATTTTACTGCCCGCTTGGTTTATGAACGCCGCGACTATTATTGGCGTTGGTCGGATAGCGAAGGTTGGCAATCAGGCTATGACCAGAAAGATTTGGTGATGGCGGATGAACATATCCAGATTGCTCAAGATGGTACGGCAAAGATCAGTTTTCCGGTTGATTGGGGGTCGTACCGTATTGAAGTGGTTAATCCAGAAAATCAATTAGTGACCAGCGTTAATTTCTGGGCGGGTTACTCATGGCAGGATAATACCGGCGGCACAGGAGCTGTTCGTCCTGATCAGGTGAAGTTATCTCTGGATAAGCCCGCTTATCAGGTAGGTGAGAAGATAAAATTGCATATGGTCGCGCCACAGGCCGGTAAAGGTTATCTGTTGGTGGAATCCAGCGAAGGGCCACTTTGGTGGCAAAAAATTGATGTGCCAGAACAAGGTTTGGATGTGGAAGTGCCGGTAAATAAAGAGTGGCATCGTCATGACCTTTATTTAACCGCTGTGGTGGTGCGTCCAGAGGATAAATCTCGTCAGGTGACACCGAAACGGGCCATTGGCGTGTTGCACCTGCCGTTGGCTGATGAAAATCGTAAGCTGGATTTGACGCTATCCGCACCGGAAAAAATGCGTCCGAATCAGAATCTTACTGTTAAAGTCAAGGTGACGCCACAGCAAGGGCGGAAATTACCCAAGCAGGTTAATGTGCTGCTTTCTGCTGTCGATACGGGGGTGCTGAATGTCACGAATTTTAAAACTCCCGACCCCTATGAGGCCTTCTTTGGTCGTAAGCGTTACAGTGTCGATCAATATGATGTGTATGGTCAGTTGATTGAAGGTGAAGGCCGTCTGGCGAATCTGCGTTTTGGTGGTGATGGTGATGATAGCGCCCTTGATCGTGGCGGCAGAAAGCCACTAACCGAAGTTAAGATTATCGCTGAACAAGCACAGCCAGTGACGCTGGATGAAAGTGGCGAAGGGCAGATCGTTTTGCCAATCCCTGATTTCAATGGTGAATTGAGGTTGATGGTTCAAGCGTGGAGTGAAGATGAGTTCGGCCACGGTGAAAGTAAAGTTGTCATTGCTGCGCCGGTGGTTGCACAGATGGCATTACCTCGCTTTATGGCAGGTGGTGATAGCGCATTGTTGTCGTTAGATTTGACTAACTTAACTGAACAGACGCAAAACTTGACCTTGAACTTTGCGGTTAATGACCTGATTAAGTTGGAGGGGGATATTAGCAAAGAGATAACATTGGAAAAAGGCAAACGCACCACAGTAGAGATTCCGGTCACAGCGGATTTGGGGGTTGGTCAAGGAGAGGTTTCCTTGACGATTGATGGTCTGAATTTACCCGGTGAAAATCTGAAACCGTATAAAAATAGTTGGAAGATTGGTGTGCGTCAGGCACAGCCAGCGGAAACTGTTCTGTTCGCTAATGTTATTCATCCGGGAGAGGAGTGGCAGTTGCCGTTAAATACCTTATCGGGTTTATCACCAGAAGGAGCCGAGGGGCAGTTGTTACTGAGCAGCCGTCCACCGTTACAGATTTCACGCTATATTCGTGAATTGTACGCCTACCCATATGGCTGTCTTGAACAGACAATCAGTGGGCTTTATCCGTCACTCTATTCGAACAAATCAGAGCTGAATAGTTTGGGTATCATGGCGGAAGATGATAATAAACGCCGGGCAAGTATTGATGAGGGAATTATTCATCTGTTGAGTATGCAGCGTCATGACGGTAGCTTTGCTTTATGGGATAAAACCGGTGATGAAGAATATTGGTTAACGGCCTATGCCGCCGATTTTCTATTCCGTGCAAGTCAACGAGGTTACAGCGTACCTAAAGAGGTGTTGACTTCTGCCAATAACCGTCTGTTACGTTATTTACAGGATAAGAGTGTTATTAACTATCCCTATAGCCAGAATCAGGAAGCAATGCGATTCTCGGTTCAGTCTTATGCTGGTCTGGTGCTTGCCAATCAACAGAAAGCGCCATTGGGCGCTCTGAGACAAGTTTATGAACGCCGTCAGCAAGCAGGCAATGGCTTGTCACTGGTACAACTGGGAGTCGCACTGAAATTGATGGGGGATAACACCCGAGCAGATGAAGCGGTTCGTTTGGGGATCAGTAAAAACCGTCATGATGATGTAGATTTAGGTGATTACGGCAGTGACATCCGTGACAACGCAATGATTGTTGCTCTGTTGACTGAAAATAATATGCTAATAAAGGAACGTGATGAGAAATTGCTGGCTCTGTCTGATGAATTGACATCTCGCAATTATTTCTCAACTCAGGAGAGTAATTCACTCTACTTGGCGGGACGTTTCTTTATTGATACATCAGTGCAGCCGTGGAAAGCGGTGATTAATCAGCGGACTTCACCAATAAGTAGGGATAAGTCCTATAGTGAGATGTTATATCCACAGGATATTCAGCAAGGTGTGAGTATCAGTAACCTTGGTGACAGCACGCTCTATTCACGAGTAAATGTGGTGGCCTACCCGCTGCGCTCTCCGAAACCTTACGCTAATGTGCTGAAAATTCAGCGTAGCTATCTGGATATGAAGGGTAATCCGGTTTCCATTGACCAGCTGAAAAGCGGTGAAATGGTGGTTGTGAAGCTGGTGGTAAGCTCAGATAAATCCGTACAGGATGCTTTGGTTGTTGATTTATTGCCCGCCGGCTTGGAGCTGGAAAACCAGAACTTGGCTAACAGCAGTGCCAAGTTGAGTGAGAGTGCCGCTAATCTTCAGGAGTTGATTGGCGATATGCAACAGGCGACGATTCATCATATTGAATATCGTGATGATCGATATGTGGCGGCAGTCGCGGTTGATTCGTCTCAGCCAGTGACGTTGCTCTATCTGGCACGTGCTGTAACTCCGGGTGTTTACACCATTCCTGCACCACAGGTTGAATCTATGTATGTGCCTTACTGGCGTGCAGTCGGTTCTACACCTGAAAAACTGGAAGTTGTCCGCTAAATTTGTCAGCCCTTATGCTCTAGTGTAAGGGCTGATTTCTCTCTTGGTGTTCATAGATGAAGAAAACGCATCGCCTTATGTGGCTGATTGTACTGTTGTTGTTTTTGCTCCCGGCGGGTTTATGGCTGGCAGATAAAATCTGGCCTCTGCCACTGCGTGAAGTCAAAATGGCGCGTATTGTCGTGAGTGAGGATGGTACGCCGCTTTGGCGTTTTGCCGATGATGAAGGCGTTTGGCGTTATCCGGTAACATTGGATCAAGTATCACCGGAATATATTCAGGCATTGCTGACTTATGAAGATCGCTGGTTCTATAAACACCCGGGGATTAACCCGATTTCTCTGGTCAGGGCTGCCTGGCAAGATATACGAGCCGGTAAGATTTTGTCCGGTGGTAGTACGCTGTCAATGCAGGTCGCTCGGTTGATTGATCCCCATTCACGCACTTTCGGCGGGAAGCTGAAACAGATCTGGCGTACTTTGCAGCTTGAATGGCACTATTCCAAAAATGAAATTCTGGAGATGTATCTGAACCGCGCGCCGTTTGGTGGCACATTACAAGGTGTCGGTGCGGCGAGTTGGGCATATTTGGCTAAACCGCCCTCTGAACTCTCAGCGGGAGAAGCGGCTTTACTGGCTGTTCTGCCACAGGCTCCTAGCCGTTTAAGGCCAGATCGCTATCCTGAACGGGCACAGGCTGCTCGCGATAAGGTGTTGCAACGGTTGGCGCACTATAAAATCTGGCCGGAACAGACGATTGCTGATATTCGGCAAGAAACGTTGTGGTTGGCTCCTCGGCAGGTGCCACAGCTTGCCCCTTTGCTTGCCAGACGAATGGCGAAAGGTACTCGTCAGGAGATCATCAAAACAACCCTTGATGTGGGATTACAGCGTCAGCTTGAAGATATGGCGGTGAATTGGAAGTACCAGTTACCAGAAAAAACTTCGATTGGCGTGTTAGTGGTTGATCATACAGACATGGCGGTAAAAGCCTATATCGGCTCGCTGGATCTACGGGATGATAGCCGTTTTGGTCATGTCGATATGATAAGTTCATGGCGTTCGCCGGGATCAACCTTGAAGCCATTTTTGTATGCCATGGCGCTGGATGATGGGTTAATTCATGGGGAATCACTGTTACAGGATGTGCCTCGCCGCTTTGATTATTATCGCCCCGGAAATTTTGACAGTGGCTTTCATGGGCCGGTCAGTGCCAGTGAGGCGTTGGTTCGTTCACTGAATTTACCCGCTGTGCAACTGCTTGAAGCCTATGGCGCCAAGCGGTTTACCGCCAATATGCGTAATGTGGGAACCGTATTGCGTTTTCCTCCCGGCAGTGAACCCAATTTATCATTGATTCTTGGTGGTACGGCAACCCGGATGGATCAACTGGTGGCGGCTTACACGGCGTTTGCCCGTCAGGGGAAGGTTTCCCCCTTGAGATTCACTCCGCAGCAGAAATTGCGTGATCGGCAACTTTTTTCCCCCGGCGCTGCATGGATAGTGAGGCGAATTATGGCTGGAGAAGCTCTGCCGCAACCTGATGATGTTTTGCCGGCACAAGTGCCGCTGGCTTGGAAAACCGGTACCAGCTATGGCTACCGTGATGCTTGGGCCATTGGCTTAAATGCGCGTTATACCATTGGTGTTTGGGTTGGTCGGCCGGATGGCACGCCAGTTGTCGGGCAGTTCGGCTATGCTACGGCGGTTCCCATCATGAATCAGGTCAATAATCTGTTGTTCGCCAATATGCGAAATGGGGCTAAACGGATTCCTGTTGATCCGCGTCCAGCAAGTGTGAGTCGGGCAATTATCTGTTGGCCGGGAGGGCAGAGTTTACCGAAGGGAGAGGATAATTGCCGTCAGCGGCGTCTGAGCTGGATACTGAATAACACGATTCCGCCTACGCTGCCTGCGGTGGGGCAAGAGGCTATTTCAGGCATCAATGAACAGGTGTGGTTGGATAAAAACGGTTTGCGCGTGGCTTCTGATTGTCCCGGCGCTCAGGCTAAAAATATCGCTTTATGGCCGATTACCCTCGAATCATGGTTACCAACACAAGAGCGGCGGGCACAGCGTCTGCCGCCGGTTAATCCTCGATGTCCACCGTTGAAATCAGATGAAGCGCCCTTGTTGATCGTGGGGATTCGTAACGGAGATGTATTGAAACGGCTTCCTGGTTTTGGCAGCCTTGATTTACGTGTTACCACTCAGGGCGGTAGTGGTGGGCAACAATGGTGGTTTCTGAATGGAGAACAGGTAATGACCACAGAAAATAATCGGGGATTTGTTCAGACATTGACTCAGCCGGGTAAATATCAGCTTAGTGTTTTGGATTTGGGCGGGCAAATTGATTCTGTCAATTTTACCTTGAAGTAAACGATTCAGGTAAAAGTGTGATTTGTACGAAAAAATGGTAATTTTCGCTAAGGAAAATTTAATGGAATGTTATGTTTTCTGTAGGCAACCGCTATTCGTACCCCTATAATCAACGCCGTTTTTATCTCCGCTAAGGTTGCGGAATGAGTATTAACCGATTAACTTATCGGGAAAAATTAAAATTATCAGTTGCTGCAAGAAGAACCAAGAGGTTATCTATGACGGTTGAACGTACTTTTTCTATTGTTAAGCCTAACGCTGTGAAGAAAAATGCCATCGGGGCTATTTATGCTCGTTTTGAAAGTGCTGGGTTTAGAATTATTGCCGCGAAAATGCTTCACCTGACCCGTGAACAGGCTGAGGGCTTCTATGCGGAGCACAAAGGCCGCCCTTTCTTTGATGGTTTGGTGGAATTTATGACTTCTGGTCCGATTATGGTTCA
Organism: Photorhabdus kleinii; assembly: GCF_025384885.1. NCBI lineage: Bacteria > Pseudomonadati > Pseudomonadota > Gammaproteobacteria > Enterobacterales > Morganellaceae > Photorhabdus > Photorhabdus kleinii. Next base: position 31,769 of record NZ_JAJAFY010000042.1, on the reverse strand, counting down.
GGTGTTGGAAGGCGAGAATGCAGTACAGCGTCACCGTGATCTGATGGGGGCAACTAATCCTGATAATGCATTGGCAGGTACTCTGCGCGCTGATTATGCAGATAGCTTCACTGAAAACGCGGTTCACGGCTCTGATGCGGTTGAATCTGCAAACCGTGAAATTGCGTATTTCTTCACAGAAGATGAAATTTGCCCACGTTAATTGATTTGCCGTTACCCGTAGCATCATTGCATTAAAGTTTGTACAATGCGGCGCCCCGCTGTTAATTCAACGGGGCGCTTATTATTTGTTACTATACTAAACTGATAGTGACCTGAATTGAAACTTCGCGTTGAGTTCATTAACGCAGAGCCGAAAGTGTTACAACGAGGCGATATAAAAAGATGTCCCAACCAAATACTGCGGCACAATTTGCTGCTTCTGTCGTGTCTGAAACTCCAGAAAAGAAAGGCGGTAAAATTAACCTGCTTGATCTGAATCGCAAGCAAATGCGCCAGTTTTTCATTGACATGGGAGAAAAACCATTCCGTGCTGATCAAGTGATGAAATGGATATATCACTACTGTTATGACGATTTTGAGCAGATGACAGATATTAACAAAATTCTGCGAGCAAAATTGCAACAAGTTGCAGAGATCCGTGCACCTGAAGTCGCAGAAGAGCAACGTTCGGCCGATGGTACGATTAAATGGGCGATCACTGTTGGCGATCAGCAGGTTGAAACGGTTTATATCCCGGAAGATGATCGCGCAACTTTGTGTGTCTCTTCTCAGGTAGGTTGTGCACTGGAGTGTAAATTCTGTTCCACTGCTCAGCAAGGGTTTAACCGTAATTTGCGGGTTTCTGAAATTATTGGTCAAGTTTGGCGTGCCGCAAAAATTATTGGTTCACTGAAATCCAGTGGTCGTCGCCCGATTACCAATGTGGTGATGATGGGGATGGGAGAACCGCTGCTTAACCTAAATAACGTGGTGCCTGCCATGGAAATCATGATGGATGATTTTGGTTTCGGTTTGTCAAAGCGCCGTGTGACGTTATCCACATCTGGTGTAGTGCCAGCACTGGATAAACTTGGCGATATGATTGATGTTGCTTTGGCAATTTCCCTGCATGCACCGACAGATGATGTACGGGATGACATCGTTCCTATCAACCGTAAATATAATATCGAGCAGTTCCTTGCAGGTGTGCGCCGCTATTTGACTAAATCTAATGCTAATCAGGGGCGTGTGACGGTGGAATATGTCATGCTGGATCATATTAATGACAGCGTGGAACAGGCACATCAATTAGCTGAATGCTTGAAAGACACACCGAGTAAGATCAATCTGATCCCATGGAACCCGTTTCCGGGGGCGCCATATGGCCGCAGTTCCAACAGCCGGATTGATCGCTTTGCTAAAGTGTTGATGGGATATGGTTTCACCACTATTGTCCGCAAGACTCGCGGTGATGATATCGATGCCGCATGTGGTCAACTTGCCGGTGATGTAATTGATCGTACCAAACGTACATTGAAAAAACGTCAGGCCGGTGAACCTATTCAGATAAGAGCAGTCTGAATGGGAATGTTGGTATGTCCTGTCATGCAGTAACTGAAATGCATAAGTGAAATGATCGTTACAATGACATATCTTTGGTCGGTGGGGATGGAATGATAAGGAAATCGTTATCGGGAATGATGGTGGTTGCTATGTTGTTGGTAGGATGTTCCAATCAACCAACAAACGGCAATCAACAGCGAAAAGTCGCAGCAGAAACCCGGATTCAGCTGGGAATGGCCTATCTGGCTAAAGGTAATTTACCTGCCGCCAGATATCACTTTGATAAGGTTTTACTGGCAAAGCCAGACCATTATCAGGCTCAATTAGGTATGGCGTTGTATGAGCAATATTCTGGTCAGCCGGAAGCCGCTCGTCAACGTTACAAAATGGCGATGCAGTACGCGCCAGGAAATGATACGGTATTGTATCATTACAGCGTTTTTCTCTGTGAGCAGGGGCAGTATGAAGAAGTCAAGACTCTGTTTACTGGGAGCCATGCTGACAGGCGTGTTTGTTATCAGTGATTTGCCGCTAGTAAAATAGCAAATCTATTTCGCCGCGCAGGCCATTGTGTAATTTAAAGATTATAGCAAGGCGCCGGCGCGAAGTTTTTCACAACCTGAACAGTACCGCGTCTTCTTGCTAATGAATACAGAAACGACTCCAGAACAAGCTTATTTAACCGCCGGCCAGCTCCTGCGTCAGGCTCGTGAACAGCACGGGCTAACCCAGCAGACTGTAGCTGATCGCTTGTGTTTAAAACTTTCTACAATACGTGATATTGAAGAGGACAATATTCCGGCCACTATGGTACCGACTTTCCTGCGTGGTTATGTTCGCTCTTATGCTAAGTTGGTACAAATTCCAGAAGCAGAAATTCTGGCAATTCTGGATAAGCATACCCCGGCAAAAACAGCGAAAGTTTCACCGATGCAGAGTTTTTCGTTGGGTAAAAAACGGAAAAAACGCGAAAGTTGGTTGATGTGGATTACGTGGTTGATTATTTTAGTCGTAATTAGTTTGACGGGAGCATGGTGGTGGCAAAATCACATAGCTCAACAGAAGGAATTGATTTCGATGGCTGATCATTCTGCGGCTAAGGTTGCTCAGAAAAAAGCCAGTTCAGAGGATTTACCCACTGAAAATCATGATCAGGTGACACAGTTACCAACCCGCGAACAGGCAACAAGTGAGCCATCATCATCTGCCGCTGTAACCGAAAATGCAGTGGCAGCGAATAATACTGGTGGTCTTGATGGTCATAGTGAGGAAGTGGCCCAATCTGCGGCATCAACGCAAAATCAAGTGGTGAAAACACCTGAAACTCAATTAGCAGGTAACGGGCCACAAACTCAGACTGCTCCATTGTCAGCCAATCAAGGGACAGCTCAAGTACCGAGTGTGTCTGAAAATAATTCAACGGCAGTCGCTGACAGTAATAATCTGATGATGAATTTTAAAGCATCCTGTTGGTTGCAAGTTGTTGATGCAAAAGGAAAGAAATTATTTAGTGGAACTAAACATAAAGGTGACCATCTGAGTCTCTCTGGCTCATTACCTTATGAGTTAACTATCGGTGTTCCGGCTGTTGTGGATGTACGGTTCCGCGGGCAACCTGTTGATTTAAGCCGCTTTATTAAAGAGAGTCGTATCGCGCGTCTTAAAGTACCGGCAGCATAATGAAAGGCCTGTTACAGTAGGGCATAGTTGTAATTTTATCAGTAAGCACATGGAAGTCTGGGAGAAACACCAGTATGCATAATGAATCGCCGATAAAAAGACGCAAATCTACGCGTATTTATGTAGGCAATGTGCCTGTCGGGGATGGTGCGCCCATTTCGGTGCAGTCAATGACAAACACACGTACTACAGATGTGGAAGCGACTGTTAAACAGATTAAATCGCTTGAGCGTGTTGGCGTTGATATTGTTCGCGTATCAATACCAACGATGGACGCCGCGGAAGCATTTAAGTTGATTAAGCAGCAAGCGAGTGTTCCTTTGGTTGCAGATATCCATTTTGATTACCGTATCGCGCTTAAAGTTGCAGAGTATGGTGTCGATTGTCTGCGGATTAACCCTGGAAATATCGGTAATGAAGCACGTATCCGTGAGGTTGTGGCTTCTGCCCGTGATAAAAATATCCCAATCCGCATTGGTGTAAATGGCGGATCATTGGAAAAGGATCTTCAGGAAAAATATGGTGAGCCTACCCCAGGAGCGTTGGTGGAATCGGCTATGCGCCATGTGGATATTCTTGATAGGCTTAATTTTGATCAGTTTAAAATCAGTGTAAAAGCGTCAGATGTCTTTCTGGCGGTTGGTGCCTATCGCTTGTTAGCTCAGAAGATTGATCAGCCATTGCATCTTGGTATTACTGAGGCGGGTGGTGCGCGTGCAGGTTCTGTAAAATCTGCCATTGGCTTGGGTATCCTCCTGTCAGAAGGTATCGGTGATACCATGCGTATTTCTTTGGCTGCCGATCCTGTCGAAGAAGTTAAAGTGGGTTTTGACATTCTGAAAGCATTACGTATTCGTTCCCGTGGTATAAATTTTATCGCTTGTCCAACCTGTTCCCGTCAGGAATTTGATGTTATTGGCACAGTTAATGCTTTGGAACAACGTTTGGAAGATTTACTCACACCGATGGATGTTTCTATTATTGGTTGTGTGGTTAACGGACCCGGCGAGGCGGAGGTTTCTACTTTGGGTGTCACCGGCGCCAGAACGAAAAGTGGTTTTTATGAAGATGGGATACGGCAGAAAGTGCGTCTCGATAATGCTGATATGATCGATCAGCTTGAGGCGAAGATCCGTGCTAAAGCATCAATGCTCGATGAAAATATGCGCATTGGCATAAGTCAACTGGACAAATAATGTATCTGATACTGGCTCATCGTGATGATGAGCCAGCGTTGTTTTGTTTGTTAATTGAAGCTCGCCGGTATTCGCTTCTATACCCTATGGATTTCGAGATGCATCGCGACGGCAAGGGAGCGAATCCCCGGGAGCATAGGTAACTATGTGACCGGGGTGAGCGAGTGCAGCCAACAAAGAGGCAACTTGAAAGATAACGGGTATATAATCAACATCATTTTTGAATCATTAACTAGAGATAAAACGTGGCAAAAAATATCCAAGCTATTCGAGGCATGAATGACTACTTGCCGGCAGATACGGTTATCTGGCAGCGTATCGAAACTATTTTGAAACGAGTACTGGCGGGTTATGGTTATAGCGAGATCCGCACACCGATTGTAGAGCAGACCCCGTTATTTAGACGGGCTATTGGGGAAGTCACTGATGTGGTTGAAAAGGAGATGTATACCTTTGATGATCGCAATGGTGAAAGTGTGACCCTACGCCCTGAAAATACCGCGGGTTGTGTGCGTGCCGGTATTGAACATGGTCTGCTGTACAATCAGGAACAGCGCGTATGGTATTTAGGGCCAATGTTCCGTTATGAACGTCCACAAAAAGGCCGTTACCGCCAATTTTATCAATTAGGTGCTGAAGTTTTTGGTCTTCAAGGGCCTGATATTGATGCCGAACTTATTTTATTGACTGCTCGCTGGTGGCGTGAGCTCGGTATTTTTGAGCATGTGACGCTTGAACTGAATTCCATTGGTTCGTTGGCGGCACGCGCCAATTACCGCGAAGCGTTGGTGGCTTTTCTTGAGCAGCACAAAGATAAGCTGGATGAAGATTGCAAACGTCGTATGTACAGTAATCCATTACGTGTTCTGGATTCAAAAAATCCAGAGGTTCAGCAACTTCTTAATGATGCGCCGGAACTGTTTGATTATCTTGATGCCGAATCAAAGGAACATTTTGATAGCCTGTGTGCACTTCTTGATGGGGCGGGTATCAAGTATCGGATTAATCAGCGTTTGGTTCGTGGCTTGGATTATTATAACCGCACAGTATTTGAATGGGTGACAACGGCACTCGGGGCTCAAGGGACGGTCTGTGCCGGTGGTCGGTACGATGGGCTGGTTGAGCAACTGGGGGGCCGACCAACGCCTGCTGTGGGTTTTGCCATGGGGATGGAGCGTCTGATTTTGCTGGTGCAAGAAATTAATCCAGCATTTGTCGCGGAGCGGTCAGTTGCAGATGTTTATCTCGCTTCTTTTAGTGAAGGTAGTCAGCAAGCGGCATTGATTTTGGCTGAACAGGTACGTGATACGTTGCCCCAATTGCGTTTAATGATGAACCACGGGGGAGGGAACTTTAAGAAGCAACTGGGGCGTGCGGATAAACAAGGCGCCAAAATTGCGCTGATCCTCGGTGAGGATGAAATTCGTTCTGGTCAGGTAGCCATTAAAGATTTACGTACAGGTGAACAACAAACGTTGCCGCAAAGCGAAATTGCTGCTCGTTTGGTTGAACTGTTAGGTTAAGGAGAGACTCTGTGGAAGTCTATACCAATGAAAACGAACAGGTAGACGTGATTCGTCGCTTTTTTGCCAATAATGGTAAGGCCTTGGTTTTTGGGCTGGTGTTGGGTGCCGGGGCGCTGATTGGCTGGCGTTACTGGCAATCTCATCAGACAAATCAGTTGCAGGAAAGTGCAGAAGCTTTTGAACGAGTAGATCAAGGATTAATTACCAGTACAAAAGAGAGTCATGCTGCTGCCGAAAAATTTGCCAGTGAAACTAATAACAGTTATGGCGTGATGACGCATATGCATTTGGCTCAACTTGCTGTTGAAAAGAATGAATTAACTAAAGCAGATCAATTTTTATCTGCGGCTACCGATCAGGTAAAAAATGAGGATTTGCTGTCTCTGGTGAATATTCGCCTAGCCAGGGTTCAATTGGCGGAAGATAAAGCGGATGCCGCGCTGAAAACATTGGAACAGGTTAAAGGTTCCGGTTGGGTTGCCGTTGCAGAGGATATCCGCGGTGATGCCCTGTTGAAAAAAGGTGATATTGCCGGTGCCCGTGCGGCGTATACCAAAGGTTTGAGCTCAAATTCACCACAGGCGATCAAATCGATGTTAAATCTTAAATTGAATAACTTATCCAGCTAAGGGGAATTCTTTCAATGCAACTGCGTAAAACACTCTTGGTTGGTTTAGTGGCTTCCGTTCTGTTAGCCGGTTGTTCAAGTGAGCAAGACACGGTAACGATGTCACCATTGCCACAGGTCGAAAATCAATTTAATCCAAGCGAAGTTTGGGATAAATCTGTAGGTGATGGTGTAGGCCGTTATTATTCTCATTTGACACCAACCTGGCAGGGCTCTGCTGTTTATGTTGCTGATCGTCATGGCATCGTTAAGGCGTTGGACATTGATAGTGGTAAAGAGATATGGTCGGTGAATCTGGCGGAAAAAGCGGGTTTCCTCTCTTCTCGTATACCTGCATTGCTCTCTGGTGGTCTGACCGTTGCTGGGGATCATCTATATGTAGGTACTGAACGTGCCAAAGTTATTGCATTGAATACCAAAGACGGGCAAGTTGCCTGGCAATCCGACGTTGCCGGTGAAGCGTTGTCGCGTCCTGTGGTGAGTGATGGTCTGGTGCTGATTCATACCAGTAATGGGATGTTGCAGGCATTAAGTGAGTCAGATGGTAAAGTGCAATGGTCCGTTAATTTGGATTCACCGTCATTATCATTACGTGGTGAATCGGCGCCTGCTGTGGCTTACGGTGCTGCCATCGTAGGTGGGGATAATGGTCGTGTCAACGCCGTCTTGATTTCTCAGGGGCAGTTGATTTGGCAACAACGTATTTCTCAGGTAACCAGTTCTACAGAAATCGGTCGTCTTAATGATGTTGATACGACACCAGTTATTTCTGATGGCGTGATATATGCAATAGCTTATAACGGTAATCTGGTGGCGCTTGATATGCGTTCAGGTCAGATCCTCTGGAAGCGTGATTTGGGTTCAGTGAACGAAATGGTTGTTTCTGGTGATAATATTTATATTGTTGACCAAAATGATCGTGTTATGGGTCTGCGTCAAAGTGATGGTGTCACTTTGTGGACTCAGACAAAATTGCAACACCGTAATTTAACCGCGCCTGAAATGTATAATGGTTATCTGGTTGTTGGTGACAGTGAAGGTTATCTGCACTGGCTGAATATGGATGATGGTAAGTTTGTTGCTCAACATAAAGTTGATAGTTCCGGTTTAATGAGCCGTCCGGTTGTCGCCAGTGACAAATTGATGGTGCAGGCGAAAGACGGTACGGTTTATCTGTTTACCCGTTGAGTTGTGCTTACTGTCTGTGTTGACCGGAAATATAGAGTAAAGCGTTAGTTATATACCCTATGGATTTCAAGATGCATCGCGACGGCAAGGGAGAGAATCCCCGGGAGCATAGGAAACTATGTGACCGGGGTGAGCGAGTGCAGCCAACAAAGAGGCAACTTGAAAGATAACGGGTATAGTCCTACGGCTCCTGGAGAGAAAGAGAACAGGAGCCGTTTCGTCTTTTTAGTGTTCTGTTGTGGTGAACAGCGGAGTACTAATTTCAAATTAAGTCATGAGGCATCAACAAATGATACCTGTCGTCGCTCTGGTAGGGCGCCCAAATGTGGGTAAGTCCACATTATTTAACCGTTTAACCCGTACAAGAGATGCGCTGGTAGCGGATTTTCCAGGTCTGACTCGCGACCGTAAATATGGTCGAGCTGAGGTTGAGGGGCAGGAATTTATCATCATTGATACCGGTGGTATTGATGGCATCGAAGAGGGTGTGGAAACTCATATGGCAGCTCAATCTTTGATGGCGATTGAAGAGGCCGATATTGTTCTGTTTATGGTAGATGCTCGTGCCGGGCTTATGCCAGCAGACCACACGATAGCAAAACATCTACGTGGTCGCGAAAAAGCTACTTTTTTGGTCGCGAATAAAACTGACGGTGTTGATATTGATACCGCTATTGCTGAATTTTATTCCCTCGGATTGGGGGATATCTATTCTATCGCTGCTTCTCATGGTCGTGGCGTCACCCAACTTATCGAACGAGTACTGTTACCTTTCTCCGGTAAAGGTGAAGAAGACGTGGTTGAGCTGACTGAGGAAGAGGCCAACGCAGCTTATTGGGCAGAGCAGGAACAGAATGAAATTGAGATGGTAGAAGGGGAGGAGGATTTTGATCCATCAACTCTGCCATTGAAATTAGCCATTGTCGGTAAGCCAAATGTGGGCAAGTCTACGTTGACTAACCGTATCTTGGGTGAAGAAAGGGTTGTGGTTTACGATATGCCAGGCACTACCCGTGACAGCATTTATATTCCAATGGAGCGCGATGGCCGTGAATATATCCTTATTGATACCGCGGGGGTACGTAAGCGGGGTAAGATCACTGAAACGGTTGAAAAATTTTCAGTCATAAAAACCCTTCAAGCGATTGAAGATGCTAACGTTGTATTACTGGTTATCGATGCGCGAGAAGGTATTTCCGATCAAGATTTGTCATTATTGGGTTTTATTCTTAATAGTGGGCGCTCATTGGTCATCGCGGTCAATAAATGGGATGGCATGTCACAGGAAGATAAAGAGCGTGTGAAAGAGATGCTGGATTATCGTCTTGGTTTTGTTGACTTTGCCAGAGTACATTTTATCTCTGCTTTGCATGGTAGTGGGGTGGGGAATCTGTTTGACTCGATTCTTGAGGCTTATGATTGCGCCACTCGTCGTGTTAATACTTCACTGCTAACCCGTATCATGCATATGGCCGAAGAAGATCATCAACCGCCGATGATCCGTGGTCGCAGGGTGAAAATGAAATATGCTCATGCTGGTGGTTATAATCCACCAATTGTTGTGATCCACGGTAATCAGGTAACAGATTTGCCTGATTCTTATAAGCGTTATCTGATGAACTATTTCCGCCGATCCCTAAAGGTGATGGGAACGCCCATTCGGATTCAGTTTAAAGAAGGGGCGAATCCCTATGCTGACAAACGTAATACGTTGACACCAAATCAAATGCGTAAACGTAAACGTCTAATGTCGCATCTGAAAAAGCGTTAATGCTAATAGGAAAAGGGGGGTGATTAACCACCCTTTTTGTCGGTGTCCCAGATCTGGGTAATGATTTCCGGTGCATCTGACTCAGGAAGGGTGAAGTGGTGTTCTTCATTTCCATTGATGATACTGAGCAGATAATACTGTTGATCAGGATATGGTGATGGTGGCATAGAATCAGAAAAGTCTTGTTCTATGGCTTGAAGAAATAAGTGCTGTTGGTGCGGAGACAATGATTTTAAATTCACTGTCTTATCTTGGTTAAGGCTAGGTGCGGTGGCAAATCCTCCTTGTAGAGAAATTGTGATTTTACTATCAGTTGTGAGTTTGAGAGTTTTATTATTCATGATATACCAAATTTTTACGGTTATTTTTTAGGTCTCTTTAGTATAGCGTGAAATTCGTCGTTAACAATTTTGGCATCTTCTGTTGGATATATTTTTTATAAGTCAGGTATTACAAATAATAAAATATCGCTGGCGTTAAACCAGCGATATGTTTATAGATTAATCTTCAGTTTTATCTTTAGTTTTGTCCTTATCGCCGCCTTTATCGTCTTTGTCACCGCCCTTATCATCTTTATCTTCTTTCACTTTAACGCCCACTTCTTTCCAGCTATCAATTGTCGCTTTTTCAACATCCTCATCAAATAACTCACGAGCGTGTTTAATTGTTAATTTAGCGAAGGATACGAAGTTAGCATCACGTGCAAGATCTTTATCCAACAATGTGTTGTACCATATTTTTCCTGCTTTCTCCCAGGAATATCCACCTAATTTTGTCGCCAGATTATAGAAGGCTTTATTAGGAATACCTGAATTAATATGCACTCCACCATTGTCTCTATAAATCGGCAGATCTTTATAATCATCCATATGACCAGGCTGCGGATCTTTACCGAGAGTTTCATCATCATATGCGCTGCCGGGGTTTTTCATTGAACGAATCCCTACACCTTTAATATCTTTGCCCAGTAACCCACTGCCTATAACCCAATCTGCTTCGTCAGCTTTTTGTTTCAGATAATGTTGTTTTACTAATGAGCCAAAAACATCCGCTATTGATTCATTTAATGCACCAGACTGAAAGAAATAGACCAGATCCGCTGTTTTCTCAATAACGCCATGAGATAATTCATGGCCGATCACATCAATAGATGTCGTGAAATCATTGAAGGTTTTGCCATCTCCGTCGCCAAATACCATTTGTCCGTTGCCCCAGAATGCATTCATATATTCTTCGCCATAATGCACGGTGGCAATCAATTTCATTCCTTTATCATCTAATGAGTTGCGATTAAATACTTCTTTATAGAAATTGTAAGTTGCTTCTAAATATTTATATGCGTTATCAACTGATTTATCTCCGTTATCTGGTTCTCCTTCATCTCGTACTAATTTTCCTGGCAACTTGCGTTTATTTTCTGCATCGTGAATAGAACGATGTATAGTTGTCTTAGTAACTTTATCATCATCGGAATCATCGGAATCATCGGAATCATCGGAAGATTCTTTAATAACATTGTCCAACATTAAACTCTGAGTGTGATTTAATGTCATTAATACTTTCTTCTTTTCATTGTCATTATTATAAATATTTTGAAGAATGTACGGCGGTATTACGCCTCTGTAGTTATTGTTTTGTATTTGCATAAAATATCTCCTGGAATAAATTTTTAGTTATTAATTAGAGGTACTCTTTAGGTACGGATTCATATTAAACACGTTTCCAGCAGATAGTCATCAGGTCCAACCTGCTTCTTTTATGTTAAGGGGTTGTTAACAATATGTTAAGTTTTTTTGTGTGAGGGATTTTTGCATTGGCTGTAATAAAAATATAAATAGTTAGGAATAGTTTTTTATAATATTCCTAACATGATGGAAAATCATATCCAGTTTTTTGCTGGTAGAAAGTCGGTATATAAAGCGGCTTCTGTAGATTCTGGTTCAGGGTGATAATCATGTTCCCAGCGTACTAATGGTGGCATGGACATTAAGATAGATTCTGTTCGTCCCCCACTTTGTAATCCAAATAAGGTTCCTCTGTCCCAAACGAGGTTAAATTCTACATAGCGACCACGGCGATATAATTGAAATTGCCGTTCACGTTCACCCCATAATATTTCCTTCCTTTTTTCCACAATAGGTAGATAGGCAGAAAGGAAACCTTTACCTATATCTTGAGTAAAATTAAAACAATGTTTGAAGTCAGGTGTATTTAAATCGTCATAGAATAAGCCACCAATTCCACGGGCTTCGTTACGATGTTTAATATAGAAATAATTATCACACCATTCTTTATATTTTGGGTAAACATCTTCTCCATAGGGTCGACATATATTTCTGGCGGTGGTGTGCCAATGAATAGCATCTTCCTTAAAACCATAATAAGGTGTTAAATCAAAACCCCCACCGAACCACCACACTGGCGCTTCACCTTCTTTTTCTGCAATAAAGAACCGAACATTAGCATGGCTGGTTGGTATATAGGGGTTTAAAGGATGAATAACTAGAGAGACGCCTATTGCCTGATAACGGCGACCGACCAATTCAGGACGGTGAGCTGTTGCTGATAAAGGAAGCATATCTCCTGATACATGAGAAAAATTAGCGCCTGCTTGTTCGAATATCGTGCCTTCTTTCATAATTCGACTACGGCCTCCGCCACCTTCTTCTCGTTGCCAGCACTGCTCAGTAAATTTCTCTTTGCCATCTATTTGTTCCAGTTGTTGGCAAATTTCATCCTGTAATGAAAGGAAAAAAGATTTAATCTGATTAATGTTTGGTGTATTCATGGTTCTTTTCCCATTATGGTGTGGTGAGCGTTATATTATAGCTATTAGTGGAAGAGAACGCATTTTCGTATTGATTCCGGTGTTAAAGCGGAGATAATGAGAAAATAGTTATTTCAATAAAAACAGGTTGGTTAGGGATGGAAATTCGGGTATTTCGACAAGATGATTTTGAAGAAGTGATCACCTTATGGGAACGCTGCGATTTACTTAATCCTGGTGTTGATCCTGAAGTGGATATCGAGCGTAAATTGACGCATGATCCTGACCTGTTTTTAGTCGCGGAAGTGGTTGGTGAAGTGGTTGGGACGATTATGGGGGGTTATGATGGTCATCGTGGCTCAGCTTATTATTTGGGAGTTCATCCTGAATTTCGCGGTAGGGGAATTGCTAATGCATTAATTGCCCGATTGGAGAAGAAATTGATTGCCCGTGGTTGCCCAAAAATAGTTCTTATTGTTCCTGAAGATAATGATGCCACTATCTATATGTGTGAAAAACTGGAATATGAAGATCGTCATCAAGAGAGTGTTATTTTCAGTAAACGTTTGATTGTTGATCAGGAATATTGAGTTCAGATATGGCTGAGTGAAAGAATACCACTCAGCCATAAGGCATTAGTTCAATTTGGTGACTTTTTTCACATCAACAGTCATACCATTCCATTCTTTATCGACTTCACCTTCAAGACGGACTCTATCTTGAGGCGTTATCGTTTGGCCATTCCAGTATTTATGATCAACTTCGACTTCAACAATTCCTGCATTATCGCGGAATATGAAGTGATCGCTGTGGATACGGGATTCAATATGTCCTTCCAGCACGACCCAACTGTCATCTCTCATATTTTTAACTTGTTGGGTGGTGGAAACTCTTGCATTTTGATCGACAAAACCACCTTGTGGTGCTGCTTGGACGGGGGGCTGTGCTGAATCAGGACCAGAAAAACCACCAAATTGCGTCTGTGAGGTTTGAGCCAGTGATGGCATACTGAACAAAGCAATCAAAGCGGTGGTTATAAGTGTTTTTTTCATCATATTGACCTTACTGATAGTGATGATTTTTAGGGGGGATAATGATACCGCTAAGTGGTATTTTATCAATAAAATATTCATTTAAGGTGATTAATTTAAACATTCTCTGAAACTAACAATCAGATGTGATGTCTCAGTGCCTATCTCTGTATTGAGTCATAAGGGAACCAGTTATGCAGAAGTATACTTTAACTAACATGTTGTCAGGGTTACGTATTGTCACAATAAGTGGTGCATTGTTATTGGCCGGTTGTACAGGTTCATCGGGTTTTTCATGGTCGCATTTGTCTCCTTTTAGCTGGTTTGGCAGCTCTTTAAAAATCTCAGATCAGGGGGTGGGAGAAATAAATGGTCTGACTGCAATGAATAAAGACGCAATAGAGAAGGGGTTGGATAGAAAGTACCACTTACGCAGTGGCATGGAAACAAAGCATGGTCAATTGGTGACAGTATTTCAAGCAATGGATGGTGATCAATTGAAGATAGCGTTATTTGGTCAGTCCGATGAAAAGGTCAGTCGCATTGAAGTGCTAGATGAAGATATTGAAACCGTCTGGGGAACAAAGGTCGGCATGCCATTTTCGGCACTTTATAGCAAGGCATTTGATGTTTGCCGAAATACGGTGAGTGAGTTAGAGAAGAGCGCTATTGTCTGCGTATCCCCACAGAGCAAACATGTCAGTTATCTGTTTACAGGTCATTGGAATGGCCCTGAAGGATTGATTCCTTCTGATGATGTGCTGAAAAACTGGAAAGTGGAACGTATTATTTGGAAGCGATGAGAATTTCTGATTAAAAACATAAACTGAGTCGGTTTGATGAATTTGATGTTCCTCTTGCGGAGCCGTAATAGGCCCGCATTTTTCATTTAAGAACTTAATTCTTCCTGTCAGCTTATTGCGTTTCATACTTTCTAAGTGCAATTTGGTATATTAAACGGTGATAGTTATCTACCCTGTTATAAATAAACTGGATACATTAGTCACTGGCGCGTTATTTGATGAAATAACGGATAAGGTGAGAAATGAAAAAGTATTCAGTAAAAAATACAATACTAAACGGACTGGTAGTAGTAACTTTATTAGGCAGCAGTCACGCCTCTGCTGTAGAGCTATTAAACAGCTCTTATGATGTTGCGCGTGAGCTATTTTCTGCGCTGAATCCTGAATTTGAAAAACAGTGGAATGAGCAGTATCCACAAGATAAGTTGATAATCAAACAATCCCACGCCGGTTCCTCCAAACAAGCACTGGCAATTCTTCAAGGATTGCGGGCTGATGTGGTGACTTACAATCAGGTAACGGATGTACAAATTTTGCATGATCGTGGCAATCTGCTCTCGGCTGATTGGCAGAACCGCTTGCCAAATAGCAGTTCACCTTACTATTCCACGATGGCGTTTCTTGTGCGTAAAGGTAACCCCAAAAATATTCGTAATTGGGATGATTTAGTGCGTCAGGATGTCAAATTAGTCCTCCCAAACCCTAAAACCTCCGGTAATGGTCGTTATGCTTATTTGGCCGCCTGGGGAGCTATTCAACAGCAAAATGGTGGAGATCAAGGTAAAACTCGCGAATGGATGAAACGTTTCCTGAAAAATGTCGCTGTGTTTGATACTGGCGGTCGCGGGGCAACAACTTCATTTATTGAACGTGGTTTGGGTGATGTACTGATCAGTTTCGAATCTGAAGTAAACAACATTCGCAAGCAGTATAATGGTGATAAGTATGAAGTAATCGTTCCACCGGTAGGTATTCTGGCAGAATTCCCTGTGGCTTGGATTGATCAGCATATTGCGAAAAATGGTACAGAGAAAGCGGCTAAAGCTTATCTGAATTATCTTTATAGCCCACAGGCACAGCAGATCATTACTCGCTTTAATTATCGTGTCAGTAATAAAAACGTGATGGCTCAACAGAGAGCCCGTTTTCCGGAAACTAAGCTGTTTCGATTGGAAGATCAATTTGGTGGTTGGTCACAAGTGATGAAAACTCACTTCAATACTGGCGGTATGCTGGATCAATTGCTGGCCGAGGGGCATAAGTAATGTTTTCGAGATCCAGTAAGCGAGTATTGCCTGGTTTTGGGTTGAGCTTAGGCAGTAGTTTGTTCTATACCTGCTTGATTTTATTGTTACCCTTGAGTGCATTAGTTGTGCAGCTTTCCAGTATGACCTGGGAACAGTATTGGCAGGTGATTGCTAATCCCCAAGTTGTAGCAGCTTATAAAGTGACATTGCTAGCAGCAGCGGTTGCCAGCTTGTTTAATGCGGTGTTTGGTATGTTGATGGCATGGGTTTTAACCCGCTATCGTTTCCTTGGCCGTAGCTTGTTGGATGGTTTGATGGATCTCCCTTTTGCGTTACCTACTGCGGTAGCGGGATTGACATTGGCAACGCTATTCTCTGTGAGTGGTTGGTATGGTTCTTTGCTTGGGCACTTTGATGTGAAAGTAGTGAATACTTGGTTGGGTATTGCGGTAGCGATGGCGTTTACAAGTCTGCCATTTGTAGTGCGAACGATTCAGCCGGTACTTGAAGAGTTAGGGCCAGAATATGAAGAAGCAGCTCAAACATTAGGCGCTAATCGTTGGCAAACTTTCTGGCGGGTTGTATTGCCAGAATTATCCCCGGCTTTAATTGCGGGCACCGCACTCTCTTTTACCCGCAGCTTGGGGGAGTTTGGTGCAGTGATCTTTATTGCCGGTAACATTGCATGGCAAACAGAAGTGGTATCGCTGATGATTTTCATCCGCTTACAGGAGTTTGATTACCCCGCAGCCAGTGCCATCGCATCAGTTATATTGGCAATATCCCTGATATTACTCTTTAGCATTAATACTCTGCAAAGCCGCTTTGGTCGGCGGATTGGAGGGCATTAATGGTTGAATTATCTGAATCTTATGTAGCGCAACGACCACCTGTAAATTGGGCGAAATGGACGTTGATCATAACAAGCGTATTGTTTTCAATCTTACTGTTAGTGATCCCCATTGTCTGGATATTTATGACTGCCTTTTCTAAAGGCGTTGAGATAGTCACTGAGAATCTTTTAGATCCTGATATGTTGCATGCCATCTGGTTAACGATACTGATCGCGTTAATTACCGTTCCGGTAAACCTAATTTTTGGCGTCATGATCGCTTGGCTGGTAACGCGCTTTCAGTTTCCAGGGCGGCAATGTTTATTGACATTGATCGACATTCCGTTTGCTGTTTCGCCGGTTGTAGCTGGTTTGATCTACCTATTGTTTTATGGTTCGAATGGTTGGGCTGGAAGTTTGTTGGAACCCTGTGATATCCAATTGATGTTTTCCTGGCCGGGAATGGCCTTAGTAACGATATTTGTGACTTGTCCTTTCGTTGTTCGAGAGCTGGTGCCGATGATGCTTAGTCAGGGGAGCCAGGAGGATGAAGCTGCAATTTTATTGGGGGCGTCTGGTTGGAAAATGTTTTGGCGGGTGACGTTACCTAATATCCGTTGGGCGTTGTTATATGGTGTGGTTTTGACTAATGCCCGGGCGATTGGTGAATTTGGTGCTGTCTCAGTAGTATCCGGTGCTATTCGTGGTGAAACTTACACATTGCCGTTGCAGGTTGAATTACTGCATCAAGATTACAACACCGTAGGGGCATTTACTGCGGCGGCATTGTTGGCATTGATGGCAATTATCACTTTGATTGTTAAAAGTGCTTTGCAGTGGCGGTTAAGTCGCCAACATGGTTAAGGTAGGAGCAGAATATGAGTATTGAAATTAACAATATCAGTAAATATTTTGGTCGGACTCAGGTTCTGAGCGATATCACTCTGAATGTTTTTTCTGGAGAAATGGTTGCTTTGCTTGGTCCGTCAGGCTCCGGTAAAACAACCTTGTTGAGGATTATTGCTGGTCTGGAACAGCAAACTGCGGGGAAGCTGAGTTTCCACGGGCAAGATGTTAGCCGTATGCATGCTAAAGATCGGCAAGTTGGATTTGTATTTCAGCATTATGCACTGTTTCGGCATATGACCGTGTTTGATAATGTTGCTTTTGGATTGACAGTCCTACCACGACGTAAGCGTCCGAATATGGCGGCTATCCGCCGTAAGGTTATGGAGTTGTTGGAGATGGTGCAATTGACGCATTTTGCTGAACGCTATCCATCACAACTTTCTGGTGGGCAGAGACAGCGGGTAGCGTTGGCAAGAGCATTGGCTGTTGAACCACAAATTCTATTACTCGATGAGCCATTTGGTGCATTGGATGCTCAGGTAAGAATGGAATTACGCCGTTGGCTACGTCAGCTCCATGAAGAACTTAAATTTACCAGTGTCTTTGTCACTCACGATCAGGAAGAGGCGATGGAAGTGGCTGACCGGGTTGTTGTTATGAGGCAAGGGAATATTGAACAGGTAGGTACGCCCCAAGATGTATGGCGTTATCCGGCAAGCCGTTTTGTGATGGAGTTCTTGGGTGAGGTCAATCATTTTAGTGGGGAAATTAAAGGCTCTCAGCTGTTGATTGGCGGGCAGCACTTGCCTCTCAATGTGACGCCAATCCATCAGGGGAATGTTGATGTATTCTTGCGTCCGTGGGATATCATGATGAACTCGCAACCGACACTTTCTAGTCCATTGCCAGTACAGGTGACTGAGGTCAGTCCTAGAGGGCATTTCTGGCAGCTTTCGGTTCAGCCCCTAGGCTGGCATCATGAATCGGTTGCTATTATTTGGTTTGATGAAACTTCAGTACCCACAAGAGGAAACTGTTATTTTATTGGTGGCACTGAGGCGCGTTTATATGCGGGTGATAAACAATTGCAAACACTGAGTTTAGCCCAAACTGCCTGATAATTATTGAGATTTGGTTGGTACCATTTTGCTCATCGCCTTACCGCCAGGGATGGGCATTTTTTATTTAGGGTCTTGCGATATATGTCTGAATATGGTTATTTCGCATTTCTATTAAATAAAATTTGGGTAATAGCTGTGGCAAGTTTGGAACATTTTATAGGGAACACCCCACTAGTAAAATTACAACGAATGACCGATAGGCTAGGTGTAGAAATATGGGTGAAACTTGAAGGTAATAATCCGGCAGGCTCGATAAAAGACAGAACAGCGCTATCAATGATTCAGCAAGCTGAATTGCGGGGTGAGATTTCTCCCGGTGACGTATTAATTGAAGCCACTAGCGGAAATACGGGTATTGCGTTAGCAATGATTGCCGCAGTAAAAGGTTATCACCTTAAATTACTGATGCCTGATAATATGAGCCTTGAGCGTCAAGCTTCTATGCGAGCTTATGGTGCAGAACTGATTTTGGTGAGTAGCGCAATGGGCATGGAAGGCGCACGTGATTTAGCTCAGCAAATGGAGCGTAATGGTGAAGGTAAAGTACTTGATCAATTCAATAACCCGGATAATCCTTTAGCGCATTTTACGACGACAGGGCCGGAAATTTGGCAGCAGACGCAAGGGCGTATTACACATTTTGTTTCCAGTATGGGAACGACAGGAACTATTACCGGTGTTAGCCGCTATTTAAAAAGCCAGTCTAATAGTGTACAGATTATTGGCTTACAACCAGCGGCGGATAGCCATATTCCAGGTATTCGCCGTTGGTCGCCGGCTTATTTGCCTGGCATTTTTCGCAAGGAGTTAGTTGATCAAGTGTTGGATATCACTCAGAAAGAAGCTGAAGATACCATGCGTTTGTTAGCTCAGAAAGAAGGGATTTTCTGTGGGGTTAGTTCCGGCGGTGCTGTTGCCGGAGCATTAAGTGTTGCGGTACAAAATCCAGGTTCTGTCATTGTTGCCATTATCTGCGACCGTGGTGACAGATACCTTTCTACCGGGGTATTTAATTAATCTGGTTATATATCCGTCATCTTTCAAGTTGCCTCTTTGTTGGCTGCGCTCACTCACCCCGGTCACATAGTTATCTATGCTCCCGGGGATTCGCTCCCTTGCCGTCGCGATGCATCTTGAAATCCATAGGGTATACATTCATCGTGAGTAGAGTAAAAGAGGTGGGTAAGCTCTGCTCACACTAGCCAATTCCTAAATAGAAAACGATGTAAATTGAAAATAAGGGATAAAAAAACAGCCGCGATTGTCGGCCGTTTTTTAATATGAAAATGGTATTGTAACAGTTAAAGTGTTGCTACTTTTTAATACGCATAATGGGTGTTTCACCAACAGTGACAGAACCACTCAACTTGAATAACTCTTTAATCTCATCCATGTTGGAAATAACAACAGGTGTCAGGGTCGATTTTGCTCTCTCTTCAAGGAATTTAAGATCGAATTCCAAAACTAAATCACCTTTTTGTACACGCTGACCTTCTTCAGCAATACGTTTAAAGCCTTCGCCTTTAAGCTCAACCGTATCAATACCAAAATGGACAAATAGCTCAATACCGCTGTCCGATTCGATAGAAAATGCATGGTTGGTTTCAAATATTTTACCGATTGTTCCATCAACTGGTGCAACTATCTTGTTGCCGGCGGGTTTTATAGCGATACCATCGCCGACAATTTTCTCGGCGAAGACAACATCTGGAACATCTTCAATATTGACAATCTCACCAGATAAAGGCGCGATAATTTCAATAGTGCCGCTGTTTTTTTTATCATCTGAAACTAGAGATTTCAGTTTATCAAACAGACCCATGAATCTTCTCCTAATTGTTTATACTGGACCGCGTTTTAACCGATATTGTTAGCAAAGTGTTTTTTCTTTGATGAAGGTATCAACCAATTCTATCAACCCCTTAGCGGTAGACTGAGAAAGGGCTTGCTCAGCTAGCGCTTTTGCATCTTCGTAACGAGTATTACGAATGATTTTCTTGATGCGGGGAATAGAAATCGCACTCATACTAAACTCATCCAGCCCCATGCCTAATAGCAACAAGGTAGCACGTTCATCACCTGCAAGCTCGCCACACATCCCCGTCCATTTACCTTCAGCGTGTGAAGCATCGATGGTTTGCTTAATCAGGCTCAATACTGCTGGTAGCATCGGGTTATAAAGATGAGAAATCAACTCGTTACCGCGGTCTACAGCAAGAGTATACTGAGTTAGATCGTTTGTCCCAATACTGAAAAAGTCAACTTCTTTTGCCAGGTGATGAGCAATAACTGCTGAAGCTGGTGTTTCTATCATCACACCCACTTCGATTGCTTCATCGAATTTTTTACCTTCTTCGCGAAGCTGGCCTTTCAGTAATTCAAGTTCTACTTTCAGTTCCTGTACTTCTTCTACAGAAATAATCATTGGGAACATAATACGTAATTTACCGAAAGCAGATGCACGTAAGATAGCACGTAACTGAGAATGTAAGATCTCTTTTCGATCAAGGCAAATACGAATTGCACGCCAACCAAGGAATGGGTTCTCTTCTTTCGGTAGATTCATATAGGGCAGATTTTTATCACCACCGATATCCATCGTACGTATAATAACCGCCTGGCTGCCTATTGCCTCGGCAACGGCTTTATAAGCTTGGAACTGTTCTTCTTCTGTTGGCAGTGCATCACGATCCATAAACAGAAATTCTGTACGGTATAAACCGACACCTTCGGCACCATTGCGTTCAGCGCCGATCACATCACGGACGGTACCGATATTGGCACAGACTTCAACCTGATGACCATCAAGAGTCATTGCCGGGAGATCTTTCAACTTTGCAAGTTCAGCTTTTTCTGACAGATATTCGTTTTTGGTCTTTTTAAGCTGTTCAATTTCTGCATCAGACGGGTTGATGTAAATATGGTTATTTACTGCGTCCAGGATTAGGTAATCACCATTCTGGATTGTCGCCGTCGCCTGGGTGGTACCCACGATCGCGGGCAGTTCAAGAGAGCGGGCCATGATTGACGTGTGAGAAGTTCGACCACCTAAATCGGTAATAAAACCGAGTACTTTTTCCAGATTGAGTTGTGCGGTTTCAGATGGAGTCAGGTCGTTGGCAACCAGAATGACTTCCTCTGAAATTGAGCCAAGATCAACAATGGGCATACCCAGAATGTTTTTCAGCAAGCGTTTACCGATATCACGTACGTCTGTGGCACGTTCTTTCAGGTATTCATCATCTAATTCTTCAAGGGCTTGGGCTTGGGTTTCAATAACGGAGTAGACCGCAGCATCCGCAGTTTTGAAATCGTTTTTGATTAACGTAATAATTTCTTGCTCAAGTTCTTCATCTTCCAATAGCATGATATGCCCTTCGAAGATTTCAGCTTTTTCTTCTCCGAGGTTTTTTGCTGCTATATTCTTGATGATTTCTAGCTGAGATGAGGCTTTTTCACGACCTTGCTTGAAATGGAAAATTTCTTGTTCGACTTGCTCTTGGCTGATTTTTTTCTGATTGATAATGATTGTGTCTTCTTTCAGTAATAGTGCCTTACCGAAAGCAATGCCTGGTGATACTAATATGCCTGAAATCATGATGTTACCTAACTACTAATAATTATTCTTTAAAGAGCCAGCCCGCAGATGGTTTGCTGTTTTAGGACATGCATTTAAACTGATATCCCCAGATAAAAGTTTATCCGGGGATGAGGAACGGCTAAGTGAATACCTGTTTATATCTTGGCTGGCTTTGCGGTTTAATGGAAAGTTATTCCAGTTCTGCCATCAACTTAACCAGATGCTCGATTGCTTTTTGCTCATCTTCACCTTCAGCAGAAATGGTCACTACAGTGCCTTGAGCGAGTCCCAAAGTTTGTAACTTAAACAGGCTTTTAGCACTGGCAGTTTTACCACCGGAAGTCAGTGTAATGTCGGAGGAGAAACTTTTGGCTTCTTTAACAAACTGTGCAGCGGGACGGGTGTGTAGGCCATTTGGCGCAGTAATAGTGACTTCTTGCTGGAACATAACGTTTCCTCAATAACTTAGATTTTTGCTATGTAAGTTAAGAACTTGTAATGGACAAATTTTAACTTGAGTGTTTATTCACTGCCTATCCCATTTAAGACGATTTTATTTACTTAAAGAACGAACTGAGTAATGTTCGGGTAAAAGCAATAATAGCTCTTGAACGTTCTTTAGTACGACTCGTAAGTTCCGGGTCATTGTGCTGTATTCACTTTTACGGGTAAGAATGAACAGCACTAACTACGTCTACTGAGATAGACTCTCAGGTTGATAATGTAATAAAAATTTTTATTCATTATCAAAAAAATTGTTCTTTCCGATGCTTCTAATTGATAGTTTGAAGTAAAGATAGATCGCGGAACTACTTAACTGAAACTACTACTCCTGTTAATTAATTTCGAGCATCGAAATAATTATTATTGGTTAAATACTAGACCCATTGTAAGAAATCATCTAGCAAAGTGTAAAAATTTGATCTACCACACAGAAAAAGCACCATTTAGGTGCTTTTTTATCAATAAATCTAAGTAAGTTACTTAAAAACTTTTATTCATCAGACAAGTCAGTAAACAGTACACTGCTTAAATAGCGTTCACCTGATGAAGCCAGAATAACGACGATATTTTTGTCTTTATATTCTGGTTCCTGAGAAAGCTTCACTGCTGCTGCAACGGTAGCACCCGAGGAAATACCTACCAAAATTCCCTCTTTCACCATGATTTCACGTGCGGTTTTGATCGCTTCCTCACTGCTGATTTTGAAAACGCGATCAACCAGTGTCAAATCAAGGTTATCTGGAATGAAACCTGCGCCAATACCTTGAATCTTATGGGGACCCGGTTTCACTTCTTCACCGGCCAGAGTCTGGCTGATGACAGGTGATTCTTCAGGTTCTACGGCAACCGAGGTGATATTTTTACCTTTGGTGTTTTTCAGGTAACGGGTGACACCTGTTAATGTACCGCCAGTCCCTACACCGGTAACAAATACATCCACTTCACCGTCTGTGTCTTCCCAGATTTCCGGGCCTGTGGTTTTTTCATGGATTTCTGGGTTTGCCGGATTGCTAAATTGTTGCAGGATAATATAGCGGTCGGGATCGCTGTCTTTGATTTCATTGGCTTTCTCAATGGCACCTTTCATACCTTTAGCGCCTTCCGTCAGCACCAGTTGCGCGCCTAATGCTTTCAATAGCTTGCGGCGTTCAATACTCATGGTTTCTGGCATGGTCAGCGTTAATTTGTAGCCCCGAGCGGCGGCAACATAAGCAAGGGCGATCCCGGTATTACCGCTGGTAGGTTCTACCAACTCTTTCCCTGGTTGTAGGATACCGCGTTTTTCAGCATCCCAAATCATATTGGAACCAATGCGACATTTTACACTAAAACTTGGGTTACGGGATTCTACTTTTACCAGAATACGCCCATTGCCAAAGTGTTTTAGGCGAATTAACGGGGTACGACCAATAGTCAAAGAATTATCTTCGTAAATTTTACTCATACTCGTCTTTCAACTCCCTTTAGTGATATCCGGTCAACAATACGCCAACAACCGGTTAATGGAAATATAACTTAAATATATTTTTATTGTCTAAAAGAATAACTTAAATGAATATCACGGCATAATACGAGGAGCGTGTTGATCTCGATAGCGATCAACCCACATTGCTGTCGCTGCACATACGGCAATAGGCATAATCACCAAATTGACAATGGGTATCATGGTTAAAATACTCACTGTTGCGCCAAATTGCAGATTAATTATTTTGTTTTGGCGAAGGACCCTACGCATTGTTGGAAAACTGACTTTGTGGTTATCAAAGGGGTAATCACAATACTGAATTGATAGCATCCAGGCACTGAAAATAAACCAAAGCACAGGTGCAACAGTCTGTCCGATAACAGGAATAAAATAGAGTAGCAATAAGACCATAGCGCGTGGAATATAGTAGCACAGCTTGGCTAATTCCCGTTTCAGGATACGTGGAACATCTTTGAAAAGTGCTATAACGCCGGTATCCGGTGCGGGGGTTCCTGTTAAATCCGCTTCCAGTTTTTCTGCCAGCAAACCATTGAATGGCGCTGCGATAAAATTTGCTATGGTGCTGAAAAAGTAAGTAAAAATCAGCAAAACAGAGAGCACGGCCAGCGGCCATAAAATATAACTGAGCCACTGCATCCAATCCGGTATTTTGCTCACTATCCAATGGATCCAGTTCTCCAGTTTCTGATAGAACCACCAAAATGAACCGCCGAGAAACAAAATATTTGCCAACAAAGGCAATAGAACAAATCTTTTAATGCCTGAACGGGTAATTAATTTGCAACCTTGCATCAAATACTGAAAGCCGCTCAAATTTTTTGGCGATTTTGTCAAATTCAGCATACTTCCTATTCTCTCTTGTGTGATTGAAACGCTATCATATAGGCAGGATTTTCGACTGACTAGTATTGTTCTGTATAAAAAAAATGCAAAAGAGGCTTATTAGGCATTTTTCTGATAAGAAAAGTGTGTATAAGCTTGCACTTGTGTTATTTGACAAATACAGTTAATACAGAAAATATTCCGCCGTGGTGGCATACTTAATTAAACAACAGAGATAGCAATGATGCAGGATTTGCGTCTGATATTAATCATTGTTGGTGCGATAGCAATAATAGCTTTGCTGTTACATGGGTTGTGGACCAGCCGTAAAGAGCGTTCTTCGCTTTTTCGTAATCGCCCAGTTAAACGTCATAAACATGATCGTCAGAATAGTTTCGTCGATGACAGTGACGATGAAGCGTTCGACAATCAGCAAAAGCCTTATGCCCATAAGCAGGTGAAATCTCATCAGGAGTATAACGCTGAGTCAGCTATCGAACGCCGTCAGCAAAAGTTGACTGAAATTGATGCTGCAACGCCTGAAGAAAGCGATGATCCATTGCTGGCGAGCCGTCAGCCTGAAACGACAGCGAGAAAAGCCGTCGTAGAAGAGCAGGAACCCCAGCTCGGTCTGTTTGAATTTGAAGGGCAGAATGAGTCTGAAAGAAACGGATCTGTGATTGAAGGAAAATCTCAGGAAGCAGCTGGCGAAAAAGAAGCTCAGACTAAAGTGAAAGAAATTGTTTTGGTTCTTCACGTAGCAGCACACCACGGTCAGGAATTGAATGGTGAATCCTTGCTGCAAAGTATTCTACAATCTGGCTTCCAGTTTGGGGAAATGCAGATTTTTCATCGTCACGTGAACCCATCAGGTAGTGGCCCGGTCCTGTTTAGTCTGGCAAATATGGTGAAACCGGGTTCATTTAATCCTGAAACAATGGTTGATTTTACGACTCCAGGGGTTTCCATATTTATGGTGGTCCCTTCTTACGGAGAATCTAATCAGAATTTTAAACTGATGTTGCAGGCGGCCCAGCGTATTGCTTCTGATGTTGGGGGTGTGGTGCTTGACGATGAGCGAAAAATGCTGACACCGCAAAAAATCGAATTGTATAAGGCACGTATTCGCAGCACACTTGGTGTTCAGGTATAATCAATTTATCGAATGTTCAAGCCCCCGCCAGTCGGGGGCTTTTTATCGCTGGTTATAAATCATGAAATCAACTGCTCAACAAATAGAAAAGCTCAGAACAACACTGCGTCATCATGAATATCTGTATCACGTCATGGATGCACCAGAGATCCCTGATGCAGAATATGATCGGTTAATGCAGGAATTGGAGGATCTTGAAGAACAATACCCTGAGTTGATTACATCGGATTCACCAACGCAGCGGATTGGAGCTGCTCCTCTGACGGCTTTTGAACAAGTCCGCCATGAAATTCCTATGTTGTCACTGGATAACGTATTTGATGAAGAGAGTTATCTGGCGTTTGATAAGCGGGTACGTGACCGCCTGAAAGAAACTCAGGATTTAGAAGTGTGCTGTGAGCTGAAACTGGATGGTTTGGCTGTCAGCCTGTTGTATGAAAATGGTGAGTTGGTACGGGCTGCAACCCGTGGTGATGGTACAACAGGGGAAAATATTACATCAAATATACGGACTATCGGCGCAATTCCACTGCGTCTATTCGGCGAAAATATTCCAACTCGTATTGAAATTCGCGGTGAAGTTTTCATGCCGCAAAAAGGGTTTGAGAAACTGAATGAGGAAGCTCGCCGCACGGGTGCAAAAGTATTTGCTAACCCACGTAATGCGGCGGCTGGCTCTCTACGTCAGCTCGATCCTCGTATTACGGCCAAACGCCCATTGGCTTTCTTCTGTTATGGTGTTGGTATATTGGAGGGGGGCGAGTTACTAGCCAGTCACTACGAGCGATTGATACAGTTTAAGAAATGGGGATTGCCGGTCAGCGATAAAGTTAAAGTTTGTACCGATAGTCAACAGGTTATTGATTTTTATCATGATATTGTAAACCAGCGTTCCGCATTGGGGTTTGATATCGATGGTGTTGTTGTCAAAATCAATTCGCTGGAGTTACAGGAAACATTAGGCTTTGTTGCCCGTGCGCCCCGTTGGGCCACGGCATTCAAATTTCCTGCACAGGAGCAAATGACGATTGTTCGTGATGTTGAGTTTCAGGTTGGTCGTACTGGCGCAATCACACCGGTAGCACGTCTGGAGCCAGTGCAGGTCTCTGGTGTAATTGTCAGTAATGCAACATTGCACAATGCGGATGAGATTGAACGTTTAGGTTTGCGGATTGGCGATACGGTTATTATCCGCCGTGCTGGTGATGTGATTCCACAAGTTGTCGGTGTTTTGGAAGAGAGAAGGCCACAGGACAGTAATGAAGTTGTTTTCCCTGAACATTGCCCGGTATGTGGGGCAGATATTGAAAGGATTGAAGGGGAAGCTGTCGCGCGTTGTACGGGGGGATTGGTGTGTGGTGCTCAGCGTAAAGAAGCGCTTAGACATTTTGTTTCCCGTCGGGCGATGGATGTTGACGGCATGGGAGAAAAGATTATCGATCAGCTAGTGGATAAAGAGTATGTCAAAACCCCGGCAGATCTTTTCAGGCTGACGGCGGGCAAGTTGACTGGGCTTGATCGTATGGGGCCGAAATCTGCCCAGAATGTAGTAGATGCGTTGGAAAAAGCAAAAAGAACCACCTTTGCCCGTTTCCTTTATGCATTGGGTATCCGTGAAGTTGGGGAAACGACCGCTGCTAATCTGGCTGCTCACTTTGGCGAACTGGATAAATTACGTTCCGCTGATGAGGAAGCATTGAAAGAGGTTCAGGATGTTGGCGAAGTGGTGGCGAAACATGTCGTTAACTTCTTCATTGAACCTCATAACCAAACAGTCATTGACGATCTGATTGATAATATCGGTATCAACTGGGAACCGGTCGTCGTAACCAAGGCTGAGAAGATTGACAGCCCATTTTCGGGTAAAACAGTTGTGTTGACAGGTTCATTGCATCAGTTATCCAGGGATGAAGCTAAAGCTAAGCTTGCTGCTCTTGGGGCAAAAGTGACAGGCAGCGTTTCTAAAAAAACAGATTTGGTGATTGCGGGTGAAGCTGCCGGTTCAAAGTTAGCTAAAGCTAATGAGTTGAATATTCCGGTTATTGATGAAGAAGAAATGATTCGTTTATTGGGTGAATAACTTTTTATTTACATACTGATTATTGAGAGTTTTTCTCAATAATCAGTTATACGTTATAAGGTGTTTTTAAAACTTATCTTATACGATTCAGCTAAAAATGTGATCAGACACATTAAGTAAAGATTTACAGTAAGAATTATTTCAGTTTAATGTGATACTTATCCTCATTTACTCACCTTTTATTACATAGAATGCATTTATAAAAACTCGCTTTCTATCGTGTTTGGAGTAGATATGTCTCAAATCTTGCATTTCTTTTTAGCTTTAATTGTCATTGGCGGCCTTGCTATTTTGGCGAGTAGTGACCGTAAAAGTATTCGGCCTCGCTATGTTATTCAATTGCTTGTTATTGAACTTATCTTGGCTTGGTTTTTCCTGAATTCTGGTATTGGTCAGGAATTTGTCATGGGATTTGCTGGTTTGTTTGAGCATTTACTGAAATATGCGGGTGAAGGGACTGAATTCATTTTTGGCGGCATGATGGATGCAAAACTGGCATTCTTCTTTCTGAATGTATTGTGTCCGATTATCTTTATTTCCGCGTTGATTGGTATTTTGCAGCATATCAAACTATTGCCAATCATCATCCGGGTTATTGGTACCCTGCTGTCTAAAGTCAACGGCATGGGGAAACTGGAATCATTTAACGCAGTCAGCTCTCTGATACTTGGGCAGTCTGAAAACTTCATTGCTTATAAAGATGTATTGGGAAAAATGTCTGAGCGTCGCATGTACACGATGGCTGCGACAGCAATGTCAACGGTTTCTATGTCGATCGTTGGTGCTTACATGACAATTTTAGCGCCTAAATATGTTGTGGCGGCACTGGTGCTTAATATGTTCAGTACCTTTATCATCCTATCATTGATTAACCCGTATGCTGTTGACAGTGAAGAAGATATTCAGATGAGCAATCTTCACGAAGGCCAAAGTTTTTTCGAAATGCTAGGTGAATATATTTTGGCGGGTTTCAAGGTGGCCCTCATTGTCGCAGCTATGTTGATTGGTTTCATTGCCCTGATTGCGGCTGTTAATGCGTTGTTCAGCATGGTGTTTGAAAAGAGCTTCCAGGAAATGCTCGGTTATGT
This sequence comes from Photorhabdus kleinii, assembly GCF_025384885.1. NCBI lineage: Bacteria > Pseudomonadati > Pseudomonadota > Gammaproteobacteria > Enterobacterales > Morganellaceae > Photorhabdus > Photorhabdus kleinii. The sequence goes on along the minus strand of NZ_JAJAFY010000042.1, from coordinate 2,872 downwards.
GTTTTATCCATTTGCTTGGGTGATTGGGATTCCTACAGATGAAGCATTGAAGGTTGGTAGTGTCATGGCAACCAAATTAGTTGCTAACGAATTTGTGGCAATGCACAGCTTACAATCCATTGCGACAGAACTTTCTCCTCGTTCACAGGGTATTTTGTCGGTATTCTTGGTTTCTTTTGCTAACTTCTCTTCCATTGGGATTGTGGCAGGTGCGATTAAAGGCTTGAATGAGAAACAGGGTAATGTCGTTTCCCGCTTTGGTTTGAAACTACTGTTTGGTTCAACGCTTGTCAGTTTCTTGTCTGCGGCTATTGCAGGTTTGGTACTGTAAAAGATAACGTTTTATCATGGAATGTTGCATCATGGATGATGCAATTTCCCTTTCACCTATTTCTCCTTATAGACGTACAAATTATGGAAAAAGAGAACCTGATAGAAATTGCTAATACTGCAATGCCGTTCGGTAAATACAAAGGGCGTATGCTCATTGACTTACCGGAAGAGTATTTGTTGTGGTTTGCTCGTAAGGGTGAATTTCCACAAGGTAAATTGGGTGCGCTGATGGAGATGACTTTAGCAATAAAACTAGAGGGACTAGATTCGTTGGTGAAGCCATTGAAAAAAGGTTAGCTAAGGTTGGCGTTTGTTTTTTAATCGATAATGGCGGTTAGACATGGTAACAACCAAAAGGCCCTGAAGGCATAGCTTTCAGGGCCTGATAATTTTGGTGGAGCTAAGCGGGATCGAACCGCTGACCTCTTGCATGCCATGCAAGCGCTCTCCCAGCTGAGCTATAGCCCCACGAGCGTGGTATTTCCTAATTTTAGTGCCAAATACCTTATTACAATATAAAGGATTTGGTGGAGCTAAGCGGGATCGAACCGCTGACCTCTTGCATGCCATGCAAGCGCTCTCCCAGCTGAGCTATAGCCCCAATCAAAATTAATGGAACGGGGCGCATAATATGAAACCTTGCAAATACTGTCAACGGCTAACTTATCATTCTCACAACAAGCGTTGAAAAAGCCATCAACTTTATAATCAATTAGCAAAATAGAGACTGAGCAATGGGTTGAAGTAAAATAGAAGGTGCTTGGGAAAGTGGTAAAAAGGTAGCAATTAAATGAGATTTTCTGAAAATAAAAAGGCATCACATGTGATAAGTGATGCCTTGGGTGCATTAATTAGGATTGAGTTTCACGTTGAGCAATGAATTCCAGCGCTTGATTGATACGGGATAAAATACGGGTTTGCCCGATAGCGTGAATAGTGACATCCACACCTGGGGATTGACCTGCACCGGTAGCCGCAACCCGCAATGGCATACCGACTTTACCCATACCGACTTCTAGCTCATCAGCGGTGGATTGAATGGCATGGTGCACATTTTCTGGTGTCCAATCAGTAATTGAAGCCAGCTTTGCATGGACAACTTCAAGAGGCTGACGGGCAACTGGGCGCAAATGTTTCTTCGCCGCATCGGCATCAAATTCAGCAAAATCTTCATAAAAATAGCGGCAGGATTCCGCCATCTCTTTCAGAGTTTTACAACGTTCGCCCAGTAATTTAATTAGATCAACCAACTGTGGACCATGACGGGTATCAATACCTTGTTGCTCAATATGCCATGCTAGATGAACGGCAACTTTCTCTGGCGGTAGGGTATTAATATAGTGATGGTTCAACCATTGCAATTTTTCGGTATTGAATGCACTGGCGGATTTATTGATGGCATCCAGGCTGAACAGCTCAGTCATTTCTTCAATGCTGAAAATTTCTTGATCGCCGTGCGACCAACCCAAACGAACCAGATAATTCAGCAGTGCTTCTGGCAGATAGCCATCATCACGGTATTGCATAACGCTCACTGCACCGTGACGTTTGGATAATTTTTTACCGTCATCACCTAGAATCATCGAAACGTGTGCATATTCTGGCACGGGAGCGCCTAGTGCTTTCAGGATATTGATTTGGCGAGGCGTATTATTGATATGGTCTTCACCGCGGATGACATGGGTGATCTCCATATCCCAGTCATCGATAACAACACAGAAATTATACGTTGGTGAGCCATCGGTACGACGGATAATCAGATCATCAAGTTCCTGATTACTGAACTCGATGGGGCCTCGGATACGATCATTAAAAACAACAGAACCTTCCTGTGGATTGCGGAAACGGACGACATGGGGTTGATCTGGGTTATGTTGACATAGATTATCACGGCAATGGCCGTCATAACGCGGTTTCTCGCCATTTGCCATTTGAGTTTCCCGCAGTTCTTCCAGACGCACTTTAGAACAATAGCAGCGATAGGCACTCCCTTGTTCTAGCATTTGATCAATTGCCTGATGATAACGATCAAAACGTTTCGTCTGATAATAAGGGCCTTCATCCCAATTCAGATTTAACCAGTTCATACCGTCCATAATGGCATTGATAGCTTCCTGAGTTGAGCGTTCAAGGTCAGTATCTTCGATACGCAATACAAATTCGCCTTTGTTATGGCGGCTATATAACCAGGAATAAAGTGCGGTACGAGCACCGCCAACATGAAGATAGCCAGTTGGGCTTGGTGCGAAACGGGTTTTAATTTTACTCATCGGGGATTGCCTTAATTACGTTTCACTTTTCAATGAACGTTATTGGTGATTTAAAGTAATAAAAGTGGGGGTCATTTTATCACTGCACCTTAATTCCTCAATGCTGTTAACGGGAAGTTGTTGAGGAAAGTCAGTGTACTTGTCTAAACTGTACCCTATAGTGATGATAATTATCTCACCCTTGTTTAATTTTGAGACGAACGATATTTTTCTCTAGAAAAAGCGTTGACTCACTCTGAACTATCCCTATAATGCGACTCCATCACGAC
>NZ_JAJAFY010000041.1:0-41957 GCF_025384885.1 Photorhabdus kleinii | reverse complement strand
TTCGTAATGAATTAACTGTTGTTCACTCTTCAAGACTTTAAAACGTATTTTTTTGTGATACGGTCTTGTGAGTGCCCACACAGATTGTCTGATTAATTGTTAAAGAGCAGGCTGAATTAAAAAATGATATTCTCGTTCAGCCGGGCTGCGTATACTACGCTTTTCGCCCGCGGAGTCAAGCGCTTATTGCCGCTTTCTCTGCCCGACCTCACAATGTTTATCAGCGTTGTGTCGGTCAGTGGTGGCGCATTATAGGGCGTTCTTTGGCGCTGGCAAGCGTTTATTTGAAAAAAACTTTTATTCGCGGATTTTTTCAACAAAACACTGATAAAAAGAACAAATCAGTCATTTTTCACTCACTATTTTAAGGAAATCATTGGTAAAATGATCAACTTGCTGCCAGTCGGTATATTCAACTTCTTTAGTTGTATCAGTTTCCCCACCGGTCATTTTCATAATTATTTTAACCATTATCCGATCCAACCAATGATAACGAGGATAAAGTAATGCACCAGCAAAAACACCACACAAATCTGGCTTCCACGGGGTATTAAATAGAAACTTACGAACATACACATTCGTTTCTGGTGTACGTTTCTCTGGCTTCCTTGCTGTCAAATTTACGCCAAAAAATGCGGTTGGCATTTTATTAAGTTGTTGTTGATGACAGATTGCAAACTTTTTCAGTGCCGAATTGAAATGACCATACCTGATCGAAGCTCCAATCATAATCTTGTCATAAGATTCCAAATTGATCGTTTTCACTGTTGCTAAATCTCTGAGCTCGCATACCTTCCCTGATCTGCGTAGATTTTCAGCAATGCGGGTAATGATTTTCTTAGTCTGTCCATCCCGACTGGAATAAAGTAATAAACAATTCATAGCCATATCCCTCTCCCAATAGACTATTCACGCCAGAAGGTTGGTGTAAATAAAACTAATAAAGTGAATACTTCCAAGCGACCAAACAACATCGTTATAACTAATATCCATTTGGCTGCCGGATTCATTGCAGTGAAGTTATCCGCAACAACACCCAACCCTGGCCCTAGATTATTTAGTGTAGCGGCTATTGCAGAAAACGCAGAAAGTTCATCTACACCAGTTGCGATAAGTAATAATAAACTAATGATAAATACCAAAGCATAAGCAGAGAAAAATCCCCAAACAGCTTCAATAATTCTTTCAGGTAATGCTCTTCGCCCTAGCTTGAGGGTATAAACCGCATTTGGATGAACCAATCTCTTCAATTCACGGGAACCTTGCAGGAATAGCAGTAAGATACGAATCACCTTCAGTCCTCCTCCCGTCGAACCTGCACAACCCCCAATAAAAGCGGAACACAACAGCAGTATTGGCAAAAATGATGGCCAACGAGCAAAACTATCTGTGCTGAACCCTGCTGTTGTCGCCATTGAAACAACCTGGAAAAAAGCTTGGTTTAGTGTCTCTATCCCCGACTTATAAATAGCGTGATGCCATAAGATCAGAGTGCAAATAATAACAAGCACTAATTGAATGGAGATAAACATACGGAATTCAGGGTCCCGCCAATATACTGTCAGGCTACGTCCCGTTAATACCGCGAAGTGCAAACCAAAGTTACAACCAGAAATCAGTAGAAAAATCGCAATAATGGTATTTATCGCGGGGCTATTGAAATAACCAATACTCGCGTCATGTGTAGAAAATCCACCAATTGCGATAGTTGAAAAACTGTGAGAAATGGCATCAAAAACTGACATACCCGCAGCCCATAACGCTAAAGAGCAGGCGATTGTCAGTAACACATAAATCAACCATAAAGTTTTTGCCGTTTCAGCAATTCTCGGGCGCATTTTATTATCTTTCAAGGGGCCAGGCATTTCAGCCCGATAGAGCTGCATTCCCCCAACCCCAAGTAGAGGCAGTATTGCAACAGCCAGCACTATAATACCCATACCACCTAACCATTGCAGCATCTGCCGGTAGAAAAGAATCGCTTTAGGCAAGGAATCAAGCCCAATCAGTGTCGTAGCACCCGTTGTTGTTAAACCGGAAAAAGATTCAAAAAATGCATCTGTAATAGAAAGATTTGGCTGTTCAGAAAAAATGAAAGGTAAAGCCCCAACACTACCAAGTACTGTCCAAAACAAAGCAACGATAAGAAACCCTTCCCGGGGCTTTAATTCATGTTTTTGCTCCCGATTTGGTATCCAAAGCATCAAACCGATAATTAAGGCAAAAATAAATGTCTGACTAAATGCACGCCCAGCGCCATCACGATAGATAAGTGCTACCAACCCTGGAATTATCATGGTGACAGAGAAAAGAATGACAAGCAGCCCAACAATACGGGTTATGGCACGAAAATGCATTTAGCTGGTTCCTTAGAAATCCAGTTACAGAGAATATTTACAGATCAGGTGTTAAATACAGTACACCGCGACTTAGATCACGTAATTTATCACCGACTTCCCCCACTAAGGTAGCTGGAAGTGAAATTCGCAAAGTAACATTCTCTGCATACTCACTGGAAATAATTTGCCCTGATGATTTCTGTAATAACTGTTCAATCATAGAGATATGGGCATATTCACACTGCAAGGAACAGAGTTTCTGTGGAACCTTATTTTTTGTCTCCAGCAATTTCAGCGCCTGTTGGGCACCACTTCCATATGCCCTTACCAACCCACCGGTACCTAATTTTATTCCACCAAAATAGCGAACAACAACCGCGGTTATTTCACCGATATTATTTCCCATAAGTTGGGACAGTATCGGCCTACCTGCGGTTCCTGAAGGTTCCCCATCATCTGAAAAACCCAACTGTTGTGAATCATCCGGTGCACCAGCAACAAATGCCCAGCAGTGATGGCGGGCATCAGGGTACTGAGCTTTGATTTTCTGGATAAACGCTTTAGCCTCATCCACCCCGTCAGTATGCTCCAGCAAGGTAATAAAGCGACTTTTTTTAATCTCTTCAGTAAAACTCACTGAAGCTGCGGGTATCAAATAAGGCTTCATTATGGCAATTGAAGATCCCGAGTCATGTTTTCCACTTTATTTTCATGGATCACAATATTGTCTTCAATACGAATACCACCGAAAGGTTTAAGCGTCCCAATTTTATTCCAGTCAAAATGTTTGCTGAACTCACTTTCACGCCAAGATGCAAGCAGCGATTCGATGAAATAAAGGCCTGGCTCGATAGTCAGCACCATGCGAGGTTCTAGAATACGGGTACAACGCAGATAAGGATACATATCCGGAGCGGTTAAATGTGTACCTGTATCATCCTGCATAAACCCTGCCACATCATGGACCTGTAATCCAAGAGGGTGACCAATGCCATGTGGAAAGAATGGCGTTGCCAGCCCTTTTTCAACCATGACTTCTTCACTGACATCTTTCACGATACCATATTTTTTCAACAACTTAGCAATCCGATGATGCATCTGAATATGATATTCGGTATAGCGAGTTCCTGCTTTAATTGTACTAATTAACGCTTTTTGTTCAGCATCCATATCTTTAATTAGAGAAGCAAATTCATTATTACTTTTTGCTGAATAAGTGCGGGTGATATCTGCTGCATAGCCATTATATTCAGCACCGGCATCAATCAGGAAACTACGAATATCCGAAGGTGCATTGTGCTGCAATGCAGTGTAATGCAAAACAGCCGCATTCTCATTCATAGCAATAATATTGTTATAAGGCACATCTGTATCACGATGACCTGTTGCCATAAGATAAGAGATATTAATATCAAATTCACTCATCCCAGCCTGAAATGCTTCATAAGCTGCCAAGTGCCCGACAATAGCCGTTTTTTGTGCTTCACGCATACAGACCAGTTCATAATCTGTTTTGTATGAACGATGGAAATGCAAATAATCAAGAACAGACTTTGGATTAATATTACGTTCAGAGAAACCAATCTCTTTTGCTCTTTGCGGTGAACAACCGATGTAAGCAACATTCTGTTTCACATAAGTGCTTAACGCTGAATTGATATCTCCAGCATTTGCCAGATGAATCATTTCAACTTCTTTAGTCCAGTAGCTAGTCGGCATCGGTTCTACGCTGTGCCAATAATCTACCGGCGAGTAAAACCATAATTTAGGTTTATTAATACCATCTACCCACAACCAGCAATTAGGCACTTTAGTTACTGGTACCCAAGCTTTGAAGTGAGCGTTAACTTTGAAAGGGTAGTCTCTGTCATCAAGAAAAATACGCTGTAACTCACCAGAGTGAATAAGCAAAGCACCAAATTGATTACGGGCCAATGCTTCACAGGTACGTTGCTGTAATGTAGAGATATGTTCGTGGTACAGAGATGCCAACTTTTCCATTTCAATTGACCTTTTTTATTTTATGACTAAACCATTAGCTTATCACAGCCGTTGATATTTGCAGGTATCACCCAAAAATCCTCTCAATTTATCGACCCCCACTAACACCTTATTTATCAAGATATAAAAACAATTATTGCCAATGAGATACAAATCTCACTTGTGATCACCCTTGCAAAAAACTAATCACTCATTTGCATTTACTTAACATAATAACCACAATCAAACCCATCTGGTCATACCAGATGGTATGCGCTCATTTAGGAGAACGACATGCTCTATCAAAGTGAAACAATTCAAGTAAGCTGGCTGAAAGATGGCATTGCTGAACTGGTTTTCAATGCCCCAGCCGCAATTAATAAACTAGATACTAAAACCGTTGCCTCTCTCGATAAGGCTGTTGCCAGCCTGGAGCAACAAACGGGACTGAAAGGCGTTTTATTACGCTCTGAAAAAGCCGCATTTATTGTTGGCGCAGATATTACTGAATTCCTCTCTTTATTCGATTCACCTGTAGAAAAGCTGCAAGAATGGCTTAACTTTTCAAATAGCATTTTTAACCGGATAGAAGATTTACCTGTACCAACCATTTCAGCAATAAACGGTTATGCTCTTGGTGGTGGATGTGAATGTGTTCTGTCTACAGATTTCCGTGTAGCTTCCCCGGATGTACGTATTGGACTGCCAGAAACCAAACTTGGTATTATGCCTGGTTTTGGTGGCTCAGTTCGCCTTCCACGCCTGATCGGGACTGATAATGCACTGGATATCATTGCCGCAGGTAAAGACATTGGGGCAGAAGAAGCATTGAAAAACGGTTTGATTGATGCTGTTGTTCCCAAAGAAAAACTGGTTGATTCCGCAGTATCAATGCTGGAACAAGCAATTGCAGGGAACCTTAACTGGAAAGCCGCACGCCAGCCAAAATTAGAGCCTTTGAAACTCAATGAAATTGAACGAGGCATGAGTTTTAGTGTGGCAAAAGGTATGGTGATGAAAGTCGCCGGCCCTCATTATCCAGCTCCTATCACCGCAGTTAAATCCATAGAAAAAGCCGCGACATTTGGTCGTGATGAAGCATTGAAACAGGAAACCGCCAGCTTCATTCCTTTAGCACAGACAAATGTTGCCCGTGCCTTAGTGGGTATTTTTCTTAATGACCAGTACGTAAAAGGACTGGCAAAAAAACATCTGAAAGAAGTCACAACACCTGAGTATGCCGCAGTTCTTGGTGCTGGAATTATGGGTGGTGGTATAGCCTATCAATCTGCCCGCAAAGGGATTACTGTCATGATGAAAGACATCAGCCAGCAAGCCCTTGAATTAGGTATGAATGAAGCCGCGAAACTTCTAAACAAGCAGTTTGAACGAGGCCGTCTAGATGCTATAAAAATGGCGAGAACCCTCTCTTCTATTCAACCTACCTTAAATTATGCCGGTATCGAACAGGCTCAAATCGTGGTTGAAGCTGTAGTAGAGAATCCTAAAATCAAAGCGGCTGTACTATCAGAAACTGAAACTCTGGTTAATGAAGATTGTGTCCTAGCTTCCAACACATCAACAATTCCAATTTCAGAATTAGCTAATTCCCTAAAACGCCCGGAAAATTTCTGTGGTATGCATTTCTTCAACCCGGTACACCGCATGCCGTTGGTTGAAGTCATTCGCGGTGAAAAAACTTCTGAAAAGACAATTTCAACCGTAGTCGCCTATGCCAGCAAAATGGGTAAAACTCCGATCGTCGTTAACGACTGTCCAGGGTTCTTTGTAAACCGGGTACTGCTTCCTTATCTCCTTGGCTTCGGTCTGCTATTGCGTGATGGTAGTGATTTCCGCCAAATAGACAAAATCATGGAGAAAGAATTTGGTTGGCCAATGGGTCCTGCTTATCTCATTGATGTTATTGGTCTTGACACTGCACATCATGCTCAATCAGTCATGGCCCAAGGGTTCCCAGATCGTATGCAGCGTGATTATAAAGATGCCATTGATGTTTTATATGACAATCAACGTTACGGGCAGAAAAACGGCCTTGGTTTCTACAAGTACACTCAAGATAAGAAAGGTAAGCCTAAAAAAGAGCAGGACGAGCAAACAGACCAACTGCTGGCAACTATCTGCCAACAGAAGAGTAATTTCTCCGGTGAAGAGATCATTGCTCGTACTATGATCCCGATGATCAACGAAGTTGTCCGTTGTCTGGAAGAAGGTGTCATTGCCAGCCCGGCAGAAGCCGATATGGCTCTGGTTTATGGCCTTGGTTTCCCTCCATTCCACGGTGGTGTTTTCCGTTATCTGGAAACAATGGGAACAGCGGCTTACGTAAAAATGGCTGAAAATTATGCTCACCTCGGTGCTCTTTATCAGGTACCACCTGGTCTGAAAGCCAAAGCTGAACGTAATGAAAGTTACTACTCTACAGCAGCAACGATTGCTGTCAGCACCGGAAAAACAGCGTGAGGTCTGGAAACATGGAAAATGTAGTCATTATTGATGGCATCCGCACCCCAATGGGGCGCTCAAAAGGTGGTGCATTCCGTCAGGTCCGGGCTGAAGATCTCTCCGCTCACCTGATGAAAGAGCTATTTAAACGTAATCCGGCAATACAGCAACACGAAATCGATGACATCTACTGGGGCTGTGTACAGCAAACTCTAGAGCAAGGTTTCAACATTGCCCGTAATGCAGCTTTACTGGCGGATATCCCTCACTCTGTACCAGCCGTGACTGTTAACCGGCTGTGCGGTTCATCAATGCAAGCGCTGCATGATGGCGCTCGTATGATCATGACCGGAGAAGCTAATGTCACACTGATTGGTGGTGTAGAGCACATGGGTCACGTTCCAATGACACATGGCGTGGATTTCCATCCTAAAATGAGTCTGAGTGTTGCCAAGGCCGCAGGAGTCATGGGCTTAACCGCTGAAATGTTGGCAAAGATTCACCATATCAGCCGTGAAATGCAAGATGAATTTGCGCTTCGTTCGCACCAACGTGCTACACAAGCAACGCAATCAGGCGCATTCTCCAATGAAATATCAGCAATTTATGGTCACGATGCCGATGGCATATTGAAATTGTTTGATTACGATGAGGTAATCCGTTCGGATGCTAATCTAAAAGATCTAGCCGCCCTGCGCCCTGTATTCGATCCAGTAACAGGCTCAGTCACAGCAGGCAGCTCTTCTGCTTTATCCGATGGTGCGTCTGCAATGTTGATAACCAGTGAAAGCTATGCCAAGAATCTGGGACTGAAACCTCGCGCCCATATCCGTTCTATGGCAGCTGTTGGTTGCGATCCTTCCATTATGGGATATGGCCCGGTCCCTGCTACACAAATGGCGCTCAAAAAAGCAGGTTTAGAACTGGGTGATATTGGCGTGATTGAACTAAACGAAGCATTTGCTGCTCAGTCACTTGCCTGCCTGAAAGGCCTGAATTTGTTGGACAGTATGGATGACAAAGTTAACCTGAATGGTGGCGCAATTGCTCTCGGTCACCCACTAGGCTGCTCAGGTGCTCGCATCACAACAACATTGTTGAACTTAATGGAACGCCGCGATGTTCAGTTTGGCCTGGCAACCATGTGTATCGGTTTAGGCCAAGGTATCGCCACCATTATAGAAAGAATGGATTAAGAACTTATCTGTAAGAATTATTATAACTGAGTCGTTGTTGCCGTAATTCCCGCCTGTCAGGGGCGGGTTTTTTTATTATTATTTTAAATGAATTCGAAAGCATCACCATACATGTTGTCAGTAGAAGCATCACGCTCACCACAAAAGCGCTCGCGAGCAATTTTTGCCATTTCAAATCGCCCTGCAATGTAGATATCATAATTGGCCAAACTACCAAAATCCTCTAGTACCGCTTTAAGCACTGTTCCTGTACGTCCACACCAACCATTCTCTGACTGTTCAACAACCGGAACAACCTTCAAATTAGGGTAGCGCTCTGTAAGTAGCTGTAATTCAGTAAGATCATATAAATGTTGTGATTCTCTGCCTCCCCAATACATAGAGATCTGGCGTTCAGGTTGTTCTTCCAACGCTGTCAGTAATATAGAACGGGTATAAGAAAACCCCGTACCGCCTGCAATTAATAACAGCGGATTAGTGCTGCTTTGACGAAACCAAGCTTTACCATGAGGGATATCAATATCGATCACTTTCTGATCCAGAATTCTATCCATCACCGCCATTGCATACAAATTCAATTCAGAAGCACCAATATGTAATTCAATAAACTCCTTTTCTGAAGGTGTTGATGCCATTGAAAACGGACGCTTATCTCTCTCACCCATTACCACCATCAGATATTGACCGGCACGGAATGAGAACGGAGAATCAGGAAGTAACCGTACCCGATAAACCGTATCAGTAATAGCCTCTACAGAGGTTACTTTGCAGCTCAGTGTTGTCATGCGTTCCCTCTTATGGTCCTAAAATATCTAATTCATCCCAGATTTTGTCGACGCGGGTACGCACTTCTTCACTCATCACAATAGGACGTCCCCATTCCCTCTGCGTCTCTCCCGGCCATTTGTTCGTTGCATCCATTCCCATTTTCGAACCCAATCCTGAAACGGGTGATGCAAAATCGAGATAATCTATCGGAGTATTCTCCATTAATACTGTATCTCTTGCAGGATCCATCCTCGTAGTGATTGCCCAAATGACATCGTTCCAGTCTCTGGCATTGATATCATCATCACAAACGATAACAAACTTTGTATACATAAATTGCCGTAGATATGACCAAACCCCCATCATGACTCGCTTGGCATGACCCGGATATTGTTTCTTCATAGTCACGACGGCAAGACGATAGGAACAACCTTCAGGAGGCAGATAAAAATCGACAATTTCAGGAAACTGTTTTTGTAAAATCGGTACCAGCACCTCATTCAATGCAACCCCCAACACAGCAGGTTCATCCGGCGGGCGGCCAGTATAAGTCGAGTGATAAATAGCATCATGGCGCTGAGTAATATGTGTCACAGTGAACACCGGGAACATATCGATTTCATTATAATAGCCCGTATGGTCACCATATGGCCCTTCTGGGGCTAACTCGCCAGGCTCAATATACCCCTCCAATACGATCTCAGCACTTGCTGGTACCTCCAAGTTATTTGAAAGACATTTCACAACTTCTGTTTTATATCCTCTTAATAACCCGGCAAATGCATATTCCGATAATGTATCAGGAACTGGCGTCACAGCCCCCAATATTGTCGCTGGATCAGCCCCCAAAGCAACAGCCACCGGGAAACGTTCTCCTGGATGTGCCTGACACCATTCCTGAAAATCAAGCGCACCACCACGATGAGATAACCAGCGCATAATGAGTTTATTTTTACCCAAGACTTGCTGACGATAGATACCAAGATTTTGCCGCTCTTTATTCGGGCCACGAGTGACTGTCAGCCCCCAAGTAATCAACGGCGCAGCATCCTCTGGCCAACAGTGCATAATCGGAATACGGGTTAAATCTACATCGTCACCAACCGAAACATGTTCCTGACAAGGCGCAGTATTAAGCCGTTTAGTTGGCATATTAAGGACTTGCTTAAATTTCGGTAGCTTATCCAGTAAATCACGAAAACCTTTCGGAGGATCGGGTTCTTTCAAAAAAGCTAGCAGCTTACCCACATCATGCAAAGCTTTAACATCTTTCTGCCCCATTCCCATAGCAACACGCTCAGCAGTACCGAACAAATTACACAATACAGGCATCGAATAACCTTTGGGATTTTCAAACAACAAGGCAGGCCCACCAGCGCGAAGGGTACGATCTGCAATCTCAGTCATCTCCAAATAAGGATCAACTTCAAAACTGATGCGTTTCAACTCACCTTTATGCTCCAATAAGGTTAGAAAATCTCTTAAGTCACGGTATTTCATACTATTCATTTATGCCGGTTTTTAAGGGGGAAAACATTATAAGCCATCCCACTCAGCTTTTTTGTGTTTTTTTCAGAAGACTACAAAGTAAACCAATAAGTTACTAAAAAGCAATGAGGTTAATTCAACCTTGCGACCTTAAAGTCAAATACAACGAAATGGAGGCTAATAAGTTAATATTTGAGCATTAAATTGCCTAGTAAGATGTTTAGTTGGAACATATACCCTATGGATTTCAAGATGCATCGCGACGGCAAGGGAGTGAATCCCCGGGAGCATAGAGAACTATGTGACCGGGGTGGGCGAGTGCAGCCAACAAAGAGGCAACTTGAAAGATGACGGGTATATTGCATTGGAACATCTCGATACCTTTACTCTTACCACAGAAATAATACTATCACTATCTCCTCTGGGTTCACTGCACAAAATGCAGCCAATCGATCACCACGGATTTCCCATATGACTACTCAATGACTATCAAATTTTGCAACTACTCAACAGAAATACTGATATTTTTCTTTTATTAATATTTTCTGAACAAATAACAACCAACTTTATATTAATTACTTTATCTGTTACTTACCAAAATATTACTCATCGCTTTTTTACTGAAAAACATAGGACCCACTCATAACAATAAATATGCATTATTAAACAATTATCACTAAGATAATGCCTGTAATGCCCTTTTCTATTTTGCTATGCTTAATAGTCATTGGATTAAGGTTAAATAAAGATGGAAAACTGGTACCTCATTTACTGTAAACGTGGGCAAATTTCACGAGCAATAGAAAATCTGGAACGACAGGATGTTGCTTGCCTGACTCCTACCGCGAGAATTGAAAAAATAACCCGTGGTAAACGTACTGTGAATATAGAACCACTTTTTCCTAATTATCTGTTTGTTCAGTTTGACCCTGAAATTATTCATACTACAACTATCAATTCAACACGCGGTGTTAGCCACTTTGTCCGTTTTGGCGTGCACCCTGCTATCGTACCGGAAACACTGATTAAAGAGATCGTATCAGCAACTGAGCAAGAATATGTATCACCAGATACACCTGTGGCTGGCGATACCGTATTAATCACCGAAGGTATTTTTGAAGGATTGCAAGCTATCTACAATGAGCCAGATGGAGAAACCCGTTCTATTCTGTTACTTAATATTCTGAATAAACAATTACCTAAGGCACTTAACAATAAGCAGTTTGTGAAAATTTAACCAAATAAAAAACGGGCAGAATTTGCATTCGCCCGTTTTTAATCAAGTATTAACGTTTCTGTTCATATAATTGTTGAGCAATCTGTTTCGCAAAATAGGTCAGTACACCATCTGCTCCAGCGCGCTTGAAGCATAACAGAGACTCCACAATTACCTGTTCTTGTAACCAACCATTCTGGATAGCAGCCATGTGCATGGCATATTCGCCAGATACTTGATAAGCAAAGGTTGGTACACCAAATGTCTCTTTTACCCTGCGAATAACATCCAGGTAGGGCATACCTGGTTTTACCATTACAGTGTCAGCGCCTTCCTGCAAATCCTGTGCAATCTCCTGCAATGCTTCATCACTATTCGCAGGGTCCATCTGATAGGTTTTTTTATTGCCCCCTTTCAAATTACGATTTGAACCGATTGCATCACGGAATGGGCCATAATAACTAGAAGCATACTTAGCGGAGTAAGCCATAATTTGAGTATTTACATGTCCTTCCGTTTCAAACAGTTCACGGATTGCACCAATACGCCCATCCATCATGTCGCTCGGCGCCACAATCTCAGCACCAGCTTCTGCATGTGACAATGCCTGTTTGACCAAGATCTCTTTGGTGACATCATTCATTACATAACCATCTTGGTCGATGATCCCATCCTGACCATGTGTAGTGAATGGATCTAATGCTACATCAGTTAGCAACCCTAGTTCAGGAACAGCATTTTTCAACGCACGAACCGTACGTTGAATCAACCCATCAGGGTTATAAGCTTCTTCCGCACCCAGAGATTTTTTATCTGCTTCAATAACGGGGAACAGAGACAATACAGGAATCCCCAATCGAGCAATCTCTTCAGCTTCTTTCAGCAAAAGATCCATCGTCAGACGATACACCCCTGGCATAGAGGGCACCTCTTGACGACGATTAGTGCCCTCCATCACAAATACAGGATAGATTAAATCATTAACAGTTAATTGGTTTTCAGCAACCAGACGGCGGGAAAAATCATGACAGCGCAACCGGCGCATACGTCGACCAGGGAAAGTTCCTGGAAATGCATAGCTCATATAGCTCTCCTAACTCAAACCCAGCACACTCGCGCTGGGTTAATTAATATGCTATCGCTTCGTACTAATTATCTTAGCACTACAGAACAACATGTTAAGATTACTATTATCACTTTTCCGTATTCACTTCTGGCGCTTCCTGCTCATCTTCCTCTGAACGATCCCCCAATTTCCGCTGTCCGGTATAAAAACGAGAGAGCAAAATCCCCAGCTCAAACAGCAGATACATAGGAATAGCCAGCAAGGTTTGCGAGAAAACATCCGGCGGCGTTAACAACATGCCAACAACAAAGGCCCCGACCAAAATATAGGGACGCTTTTTCTTTAAGGATTCCGGTGTAACTACCCCACTCCAACATAATAAAATAATGGCAACGGGTACTTCAAAAGAGACACCAAAGGCCATAAACAGTGCCATGACAAAGCTCAAGTAGTTACTGATATCCGTTGCAATCAGCACTCCTTCAGGCGCCGTTTTAGCAAAGAATCCAAAAGCTATCGGAAATACAACAAAATAAGCAAATGCCATCCCCAAATAAAACAACAGGCTGCTGGAAACAAGCAAAGGGATCATCAAGCGGCGTTCATGTTTATATAACGCAGGAGCAATAAATGCCCATACTTGATAGAGAACCATAGGTGCAGATACGAATATTGACACCATAATGGTTAGTTTTATTGGCGTAAAAAAGGGAGAAGCGACATCTGTTGCTATCATACTGGCACCTTGAGGCAACTGCTTAATCAAAGGCGCAGAAATCATTTGATAGATGTCGTTAGAAAAATAAACCAATGCTAAAAAAACCACTAATACAGTAAGTAAACTGTTTAGAATTCGCTTACGCAGTTCAATAAGGTGACTGATAAGTGGTTGGGTATCATCAACAGCCATGTTTTAGTGTTCACCATTAACTTAATTAGAAGTTTTTTTCTTTGTTGCAGAAGCCACAACCTGAGACGCTGCCGGCTTTTGTGCCACCTCATTTATTTCTGATGCGTTCATACTGCCCGCATCAGGTTCATTTTGGTATGCTTTTTTCAAAGACTCAGCAGCTTCTTTTAGCTCATCCATCGAAGCTTTTAGTTCCGGGGATAAATTCTGCAACCCCGCTTCTTCTTGAACTTTTTTCAGGCTTTCTTGGAGCTCCTGCAATTTCAGCTCTTGGGCCAACTCATTTTGGACGTTAGCAGCTAAAGAGCGCAGTGCCCTGATCCAACCAGCAACCGTTTTTACTGCCACCGGTAGCCGTTCTGGCCCCAAAACCACCAAGCCAATGACCATAACCAGCAGCAACTCACCAAAACCAATGTCAAACACGGTTTATACCTGCTCTTTGTTTTTGCTCTCAGATGTTTCAGATTGAGCTACAGATTGTTTTTCAGTAATGTTTTTAGTCTCAAAATCGGCATCACTACTGGTTTTTTGAGCCTGTTGAGGCTGATTATCATCCCCTATCGCCTTTTTAAAACCTTTAATAGATGCCCCAAGATCAGAACCTAAAGTACGGAGTTTATTCGTGCCGAACAACAGCACCACAATGACCGCAATAATGAGTAACTGCCAAATGCTTATACCACCCATTCTGATTCACCTCTATTTAACAGGAATTATTTTAATAGCTCATTATATACCCGTTATCTTTCAAGTTGCCTCTTTGTTGGCTGCGCTCGCTCACCCCGGTCACATCGTTACCTATGCTCCCGGGGATTCACTCCCTTGCCGTCTCGATGCATCTTGAAATCCATAGGGTATACATACGACGAACTATAACCAACCTTCAAAAAAATCTGACCAAGACAAATTTTACTCAACTTTATTCAGACGACACCAGCCAAACAACCATGAAACGGTACCCGCGCCTATAAACAACCAAGGAATATTTGCTAAGCCAGATAACAAAAACAAGCTGCCACAGAGAAACAATGTCGCACCAACACCAAGCAAATACTGCGACTGCCGCTGTTTTATCTGTTGCCCTTTCAAATGACTTGATAGCTTCTCAATGCTCACCTGCAAATGTTTATGCTGCTGAAGACTGTCATACACTAATTCAGGTAGTTCTGGCAACTTTTCTGCCCAATAAGGTGCCTTTTCTTTCAACGCTCGGATAACTGCCGGCAATCCAACCTGGCTATGTAACCACTCCTCCAGAAACGGTTTTGCTGTTTTCCACAAATCAAGCTGTGGATAGAGCTGCCGTCCTAATCCTTCTACATACAAAAGCGTCTTCTGTAGAAGAACTAACTGAGGCTGCACTGCCATATTAAAACGACGTGCAGTATTAAATAGATTCAGAAGTACATGACCAAATGAAATTTCAGCAAGTGGCTTCTCAAATATTGGCTCACAAACCGTACGGATTGCAAATTCAAAATCTTCAACATTGGTATCACTAGGAACCCAGCCTGAATCCACATGAAGCTCAGCAACTTTCCGGTAATCACGATTAAAGAAAGCAATAAAATTCTCAGCCAGATAACGTTTATCATCTTTATTAAGAGAACCAACAATACCGTAATCAATACCAATATAAAACGGATCTTCAGGATGTTCATAGCTGACAAAAATATTTCCCGGATGCATATCGGCATGGAAGAAGCTATCGCGAAAAACCTGTGTAAAAAAGACCTGTACGCCCCGTTCAGCCAGCAATTTCATATTGGTATTCTGCGCTTCCAATGCTTCAATATCAGAAACAGGGATACCATAAACCCGTTCCATTACCAAAACATTTTCACGGCAATAATCAGCATAAATTTCCGGTACATAAAGCGTTGAACTATTTTCGAAATTACGGCGGAGTTGAATTGCATTAGCCGCTTCACGCAGCAAATTCAGTTCATCAATTAACGTCTTCTCGTATTCCCGCACAACTTCACGAGGACGTAAACGACGTCCATCGGGTAATAACATTGGTACCCAATTAGCCAGACGGTACATTAACCGGATATCCGCTTTGATAATCGGCAGAATATCAGGGCGGATGACTTTGATAACAATTTCCTGTCCATTCTCTTTTAACCGAGCAGTATGGACCTGAGCAATTGAAGCAGAGGCCAGAGCAATAGGTTCAAAATCATCAAACCAGGTTTCCAATGCCCCTCCTAAAGCGGTTTCAACATATTGACGCGCCAGAGCGCCATCAAAAGAGGCAACTCGGTCTTGCAACAATGCCAATTGATCTGCTATTGCGGGAGGAAACAGATCACGCCGCGTTGAAAGCATCTGTCCAAATTTAATCCAAACAGGCCCTAATTCCTGTAAGGCAAGCCGTAGTCTCTCCCCAAGTGATTTATCTTTATGTCTATTTGGGATCCAGAACAACAAATAACGACCAAAACGAAGAGGCCAGGTTAAGCGAATCCGAGGAATTAGTTCATCCAATCCGTAAGAAAGAAAAACCCGTATGATCAAATAAAGGCGCCTTAATTCACCTGGAGTCATATTTTCCCTCTAATACTGCCAATCGTTGTTCTATTTGCTCAATATCTTTGGCCAACATGCTAACCTCTTCACTGAAATAAGCCACTTCAAGCTGATTTGGGGCCAGTTTCCATTCTTCCGTTAACGCTTCCGCCAGATAATTTTTCTGGCATTCCAGTGAACCTGAAACAAACTGAAATCCTTTTTTAAGGATTTGATTAATACTTTCGGCAGCGATATCCCCGAAATAAGGAGAAAGATAATGGGCCAAATCCCATTCAACCATATCTAACAACGCAGCCCATTGCTGAACAACCTGCATATCCCCTTCAATAACCATTTCACCGCTATTAAGCAACTTGGAAAGTTGTTGGCGATCCCGTAGCTTAAGCAAAGCAGAAAAGTGAGTTTTAACCGTGCAATCGGCAGATTCGCCCCATTGGCTTAATACGTCCACCTGTTTTTCACTGAACACCAACGTGAGTGGTGTATTCATTTCTTTTAATTCTATCGACAAAACTTTGTCCACCAGCCGCATACGGGCTGGCCTTAACACGGGTTCACGGTACAACAGGTAATTCAACGATGTTTCCATCACTGCGGTTAAAACCGGCGTAAGTGTGGAATTAATAACTGTACTCAGTGATGGTCTTTCCATCTCAGAATTTAAAACCTCTGTGTAGTGCAACAATGCCGCCAGTCATATTGGTATAAGTCACCTGTTCAAAACTAGCCTCTTCCATCATCGTTTTAAGCGTTTCCTGATCAGGATGCATACGGATGGATTCCGCCAGATAACGATAACTATCAGCATCCTGCACAAAAACCTGACCAATCTTTGGCAGCACATGGAAAGAATAAGCATCATACGCTTTGCTTAACGGAGCGAACAAAGGCTTAGAAAATTCAAGTACCAATAAACGCCCACCCGGCTTCAACACCCGAAACATAGAACGCAGGGCCTTTTCTTTTTCAGTAACATTGCGCAAACCAAAAGAGATAGTGATGCAATTAAAATAGTTATCAGGGAAAGGCAACGCTTCCGCATTAGCCTGCACATAGCTGACATTACCAACAATACCAACATCACGTAATTTCTCACGCCCAACCTTCAGCATAGATTCATTGATATCAGCAAGAACAACTTCGCCTTTTTCACCAACTATACGAGAAAATTTGGCGGTCAGATCTCCGGTACCACCGGCTAAATCAAGTATCCTCTGACCTCTGCGCACCCCACTGGCATCAATAGCCACACGTTTCCAGATACGATGGATACCAAACGACATTAAATCATTCATTAAATCGTATTTCGCTGCAACAGAATGAAACACTTCGGCCACCATGCCTGCTTTTTCATCCTTTGCTACAGTACGGAAACCAAAATGCGTGGTTTGTTTCGTTTGGTCTACCATGTTATTTGCCCATTTTTTATTCAAAGCGTTATAAAAGTGTATCAGCCTTTCAGATAAAACCCTATCCTGGTATTAATCATTAGCGCAGAATGGTTGGCTGGCTTTATCAACCAATTCAGGATCAATCGGACGTTTCACCTCAACACCTAAATTACGAAAACTCTCCGCCTGACTTATCAGGTTGCCACGTCCCTCAGTCAACTTTTTCATTGCCAGTCGATAATTAAGTTGAGCCTTATCCAGGCTTTGCCCCAAACCTTGCATGTCATCGACAAACAAACGCATTTTATCGTACATACGGGCAGCCTTATCGGCGATTAAACGCGCATTTTGGCTTTGATACTCATAGCGCCACAAGTTATTAATCGTACGCACAGCAACCAACAATGTTGATGGACTAACTAGCATAATATTGTATTTAAATGCTTCATCAAGCAGCTCAGGCGCCTTGTTCAGCGCAACCAGATAAGCGGGTTCAACCGGAATAAACATCAATACATAGTCCAACGATTTCAGCCCGGGCAACTGCTGGTAATCTTTGCGGCTCAAACCACGAATATGACCTTTAATCGAGTCGATATGCTCTTGAAGGGCTAACTCCTGCTGATGTCGATCACCACTGTTAAAATAACGCTCATAAGCGACCAGTGACATTTTGGCATCAATCACCACATCTTTCCCTTGCGGCAAATGAACAATAACATCAGGTTGGAAACGGCGGTTACCCTCCACCTTGATATTCACCTGAGTACAAAACTCATGCCCTTCTCGTAAACCAGAAGCTTCCAAAATACGGGATAATACAACTTCTCCCCAATCTCCCTGAATTTTATTATTACCTTTAAGGGCATTTGTCAGATTGATAGCTTCCTGCGCCATCTGGACATTGAGTTGCTGTAAGTTACGGATTTCATGTGCAAGAGTATGTCGTTCACGGGCTTCCTGGCCAAAACTCTCCTGTACTTGCCGATGAAGGCCATCGAGCTGTTCACGAAATGGTGCTAAAAGCGTATTGAGACTTTGCCGATTTTGTTCATCAGTACGGCGCCCCGTTTGTTCAAAAATACGATTAGCCAAATTCTCAAATTGAGTATTCAAACGTAGTTCACTATTGATCAGCAACCGCTGTTTCTCTTCAGCCGCAAGGCGACTCTCTTCCAGACGTGTCGTCACTTCCCGCAGTTCAGATTCTTGCACGCTATTGATTTCTCTCTGAGCCCGCAATTCTTGGTTCAATTGTTCGCATTCAACCCGCCAATAAGCGGATTGTTCAATTTTCTCATTAGCAACGGCAAGCTGGCTGTCCAATTTCCTTAATTCCAGCTCTTGCTGTTGAATACGTTGATGAACGGAGAACCAAACGAGAATACCACCCCCCAAAAGACCGCCAAATGTCCCTATCAACGTATATAACAACTGGATACCCACCGGTACTTCCTCTATCTAATGCTTAGACCAGATAAACTAAATTGCCACTGTATAGATGTCCAGAATGATTTATACAGATGGTTCAGTCTGCGAAGCCGCTCCCAATTAACTCACCCATTTCACTAACCATTGCAAACCAAATGCTCCTGGCGCTAATACGCCAAAAGACCAGATAAGTGCGGAACAGATATTCGCTATCTGGAAATAACGCAATCGCATGGTACAAATACCCGCGACTAATGGCACAATTGCACGGAATGGCCCAAAAAACCGACCAAGGAAAATGCTCCAAATACCCCAGCGCTCAAAAAAATTATGCGCTCGTGTCAGCAGTTGTGGTTTACGGGAAATCGGCCAGATTTTACCAACATCACCTTTAAAATGCGCACCGGCGATATAGGATACCCAATCGCCCAAAAAGGCCCCTACCGCGGCTGCCAACCAAATTGACCAGAAATTAAGGCCACTTTCACCTATTAATGCACCTAACCCAAGCAATATGATCGTTGCAGGTAATAACAAGGAGAAAAAAGCCAGAGATTCACCAAAAGCAAGTAAGAAAACAATCGGCATGATCCAAGTATCGTGTGCTTTAACAAAAGCGATTACCAACTCAACTATTTCATGAAGACTCAAATTCATATTCCTATATTGATTAATATACCCTATGGATTTCAAGATGCATCGCGAGTGCAGCCAACAAAAAGGCAACTTGAAAGATAACGGGTATACCACATTCAATTTAACCACCGCTGCATTAACCAGAATTAAACCAACTTTTTATTCAAGGAAATAACCTTGTAATTTCTTACGAGCAGCAAAATCAAGGCCAAGATCTTTCTCCAGCCATATATCTACACTGCCATAATGCTGGTTAATACTGTTTAATGCCGTCATTAAAAACTCTTCTCTCACGGAATAAACATAAGCGAATTTATCAACCACATCGTCACTCATGGTTTTCGCATGCTCATTTAACAAATATTCACGGTAAGGAGCCAAAGTAGAGTGAGTCACTAAATAATCTTCCATTACCGTATCCAAATCAGCCCCCAATGCAAATAATACCAGCGCAGAACCTACACCGGTTCTGTCTTTACCTACCGCACAATGCTGGACTATCCCACCTTTTTCCGGTTGTTGCAGTAATTTAACTAATGTCTTGTAGGCTGAGTTTTTTAGAGGCAGTAATTCATAAAGACGGAACATAAATGCCTGAGGATTAAATTGTTCCAACATCTCTGACGCCAATTTTTCCAGATTTGCATTCACTTCATCATATAAGGGATTGGCCGGAGCATGATGATAATTAGCGCCATTCCATACCAAATCGGGTTTATCCGCTATTTCACTGACATCACGATAATCTATGATTTGAAAGAGATTTTTATTTGCCAGGAAAGATTGGTCTTGTTCTG
Organism: Photorhabdus kleinii; assembly: GCF_025384885.1. NCBI lineage: Bacteria > Pseudomonadati > Pseudomonadota > Gammaproteobacteria > Enterobacterales > Morganellaceae > Photorhabdus > Photorhabdus kleinii. The sequence goes on along the minus strand of NZ_JAJAFY010000041.1, from coordinate 21,738 downwards.
TTAAGCGATCCAGAGAACCAGAACGGAAAAGCAAGCCTGATTTGATTTTTCCACCACTCGCGACTTTTTTACCGCCTAAATCACGAAAATTAATCCCTCCATTGAGGGGAAGCACTGAGGGATGCAATAAAGATGTTGTGATCATGATGATTTTTAATCAGTTGTTAGGTATTAAAACATTAACAGATTTCTATTCAAAATAAGAGTGAGCCGGAATACTCCGGCCCAAAAAGTATGATTTACAACAAACGGCGAGCAGCTTCTACTACAATCCCCAATGCGTTACTTTCTGTTTTCTCAAGTAATTCAACATTAGGAATCTCCTGCTGAGTACGGTTAACAATAACACCGGCAACCATACCCGCACGCAGCCCTTGGCTTGCACACATTGTTAATAAAGTTGCCGATTCCATTTCATAATTCATGACCCCCATCGCCTGCCATTCAGCCATTGAACCTTTGAAACGGCTCACAACTCGGCCAGAATAGGTATCATAACGCTCCTGACCGGGATAAAAAGTATCGGAAGAGGCCGTTACCCCGACATGTACCGTTGCACCCAAATCTTTTGCTGCTTCGTACAAAGCCGTCGTACATTCAAAATCGGCAACCGCCGGGAATTCCATCGGAGCAAAATGCAGGCTGGCGCCATCCAAACGAACAGCAGCGGTGGTAACCAACACATCACCAACATTGATATGTTCCTGAATTGCACCTGTTGTGCCGATACGTAAAAAAGTACTCACACCCAATTGGGCTAATTCTTCAACAGCGATAGAGGTTGACGGGCCACCAATACCCGTAGAGCACACAATGACAGCTTTACCATCAATTTCTGCCCGCCATGACGTAAATTCACGTAAAGAAGCAAGATGAACTGGGTTATCCATCAATCTTGCGATTTTTTCCACACGTTTCGGATCACCGGGAACAATAGCTAAAGTTGCGCCTTGCAGGTCGCTTTTGGTCAGACCTAAGTGAAATACATCAGACATATCAGACTCCTCAGTAAGAAGAATTTATAATGAAATTAGTTGAGATCTACTGTATTGATCATTTAGACATCTTTTAGTGATAAATGTCACCTTAAAGTAATATAAAAAAGAAAAACGTACATTATTTTGAGATATAAATCACAAAAAAACCACAAAACGGACAAAAACAGGGCGTTCTCTTCCATCCATAAACTAACTTGAATGAGTTCATATTATGGAAAAAATAATCTATTGTTTATTTATATTTACATTTCAAACATATCGAGAAAAATATATCGCGGATTATCTCATCGAAATATTTTCTCCCTGAGCGTTAATAGAGATTAATATCCATCCCATCACAAAGAAAAAATTATCGTTTCACAACCCGGTTATAAAACAAAATATTTACAATAAACTATCAACTTAATCAAATATAAATCACCGTCGTTATTAACGATACTCTCCTAACATTTATAAATCAACAACGCAATAATCTGGACTATTTTTAAAATAACTTTTTCTTATGATGAACATATTAAAAAATTAACTGTATTTTACTTCTATAACTAATAAACAATTTTTCTTTCTTATTTACCAACATATTACAATTATATTTTCAACAAAAATAAAACAATTACCAAATATAAATATCACAGTTATCTTTTCATAAGATGCATATTGTTTAGATATATTAGACTCTTTCCTCCATATAAGGGAACTATCCATGACGACACAAAAAACAGTTTTAATTACAGGTTTCGAACCTTTCGATAAAGAAACGATTAATCCATCCTGGGAAGCGGCTAAACAATTACAGGGACGAGAATTATGCGGGACCCGCGTTGAAGCGCGTCAGCTTCCATGTGTGTTCGACGTCTCTCTGGCTTGTCTGTATGCTGCTATTGATGATGTACAGCCTGATCTGGTCATTGGCGTAGGGCAGGCAGGTGGTAGACCAAATATTACCGTGGAACGCGTGGCAATTAATATCAATGATGCTAGCATTCCTGATAATCAAGGCAATCAGCCTATCAATACCCCCATAGTCGCAACAGGCCCTGCCGCCTACTTCACCACATTACCGATCAATGCGATAGTCAAGGGTTTGCGTGATGCTGGAGTCCCTGCCTCCATTTCACAAACCGCAGGCACTTTTGTCTGTAATCATGTCATGTATGGCTTGTTGCATCATTTGGCATGCACCAATCCTGAAATACGCGGTGGTGTTATCCATATTCCTTATCTGCCTGAACAAGCAGTTCGGTATTCAGGTGCTCCGAGTATGGCCCTAGAAACAGTTATAACCGCGCTGGAAATTGCTATCGATGAAGCATTAAAAAACAGTGAAGATATCGCCATTAATGGAGGTACAACTCATTAATTTGACATTCTGCTTGCGGGACTGAAAGTTTTTCTCTGAGAAAATGACAGGCACAGAAAATATGATCTACTGATAATATCAATCAAACAGTAAAGATAATCCTCTCTGTGCCTGCACAATATCCATATGTAAATATCAAGTACCTGATACTTTATTAAATTATTAATCAGCATACCATTTACATAGGTTACTTTATAATTTAGACTGTTATTACATTGAAATTTAGTTTATTCAACAAAACCGGTCATACCGTATGGGAATATAAGTCATCTTTAGTTATGAAATTAGATATATTTTCCAAGTCTATCGATAGAATTATTTCACCCAGTATCCCACGGTTAATATCAGATTCATCTATTTTTGTTACTTTTATTTCTGAAAGATGACCATTCATATTTTTAAAATATTCATCTTCATGATTTTGGGTTCGGATGACCCTCCTTTTTGAATACAGATCATACTTATAAACCTCTGTATTGATCTCTTCTGGAAAATACATTTGACCAACAAAAGCAAAATGCTCTTTGTCAGTGATATCTGTACTCAATTTTCTGATTGCAATATGAATATGAGTCGCTCTACCAGCATAAAACCCAGGATAAATAGTCGTAAAATTAACTACCCCATTCTTATCCGAGGGTTGAGCTCCTCTTAGAAAATTTTGATCATCAGTTCTATTGCTAGAACCTACTCCATCAACATTAGGTACTATATCGGGGCTGATATAACTCCAACCAGAATATTTTCCCCGACTATTACAATGCCAGATATCAACAAATAAACTCTCAACCGGTTTACATGTTTTTTTATCCATAACAGTAATTTTCAATAAAAAAGGTATTCCTAACTCTGAATCGGTAATATCCCTTCTTACAATTTTGTCATTGCGGAAATACGGCCCTGATATCTGCTCTGGCGCAAGCGTACATACGCCTATTCCATATTGTGAGGATAACTTTGCTTCCGTACGAGCTAGAGCAATCGGAGCAAACGCCGCAGTCGCCGTAATAGCGGCACTACTTTTTAAAAAATTTCTTCGAGAGCTACTTTTCTTACCTTGCAACTTATTAACATCCATATAATCCCCTCTTTAATTATTAAGTTTCTATTACAATGCTTCCTTTTTGTTACTTCCATGGTTATTTTGTTAATAAAATGTGTTTTTTCAAATACCAATATGGCATATATAAGTTACTAAAAGTTTGGTAATAGAAAGGATTCTGGCTAAATCGCATCACTACGCGCTATTGCAAAAAGAAAGATTATTTTTTGAAAAATGCCCATCACCAACTAAAGGTGACAGGCAAATTGTTGGGTTATTGGATTAATTATTTCACTGATTCACGGAGACGTTTCGCCGCTTGCACCATATTTGCCAGTGACTGGCGAGTTTCAGTCCAACCACGGGTTTTCAAGCCACAATCCGGGTTAACCCACAGGCGTTCGATCGGAATACGATCAGCCGCTTTACGTAACAGAGCTTCAATCCATTCAACACTAGGTACGTTAGGTGAATGAATATCATAAACACCCGGCCCGATTTCATTCGGATAAGAGAAGTTTTCGAATGAATCCAACAGCTCCATATCCGAACGGGAAGTTTCAATAGTAATCACGTCCGCATCTAATGCTGCGATGGAAGGCATGATGTCATTGAACTCGCAATAACACATATGAGTGTGAATCTGTGTGTCATCTTTAGCAATTGCCGCATTCAATTTAAATGCTTCTACCGCCCAATCAAGATAGGACTGCCACTCTTCCCGGCGCAGTGGTAAACCTTCCCGCAATGCGGGCTCATCAATCTGGATGATACCAATACCCGCTTCTTGCAAATCGTCCACTTCATCACGCAGAGCCAATGCAATCTGCTTAGCAATCGTCTCACGACTGACATCTTCCCTTGGGAATGACCAACAGAGAATTGTCACCGGCCCGGTTAACATCCCTTTGACAGGTTTCTCCGTCAGCGATTGAGCATATTTAGCCCATTCTACCGTGATAGCTTCTGGACGACTGACGTCACCAATAATCACTGGTGGCTTCACGCAGCGGGACCCATAGCTCTGAACCCAACCATTCTGCGTAAAGACAAAACCATCGAGGTGTTCACCGAAGTACTCCACCATGTCGTTACGTTCAGCTTCGCCATGAACCAATACATCTAATCCTAAACGTTCTTGTTCGTTAATTGCCTGCTTAATATGTTCACAGATATTGGTACGATAGCTGGCACCATCTACCCGGCCTTTTTTGAAATCCAAACGCAAGCCACGAATTTCCGTCGTTTGCGGGAATGATCCAATGGTTGTTGTCGGCCACAATGGCAAGTTATAGCGCTGACGCTGTATTTCCGCACGCTGCGGGTATGGCTGATTACGCTCACTGTCCTGTGGCTTAATTGCAGCAAGACGCTCAGTCACAGCCTGATTATTTACCCGTTTAGATTCACGACGGGCACGGATTGGCGCACTGTAAGCATCCAATTCTGCTTGTTTACTGCCATCTGGCTGATTCAATGCCGCAGCCAGCAAAGCTAACTCCTCACATTTTTGCAATGCGAACGCAAACCAGCTTTTCACCTCTGCATCAAGCGCGGTCTCATCACTCAGATCAATAGGGCTATGCAGAAGAGAACAGGAAGAACCGATCCACAGTGTACGGCTACCTACCAATGGCTTAATTAGCTGATGCTTAGCGGTTAAATCAGCACGCCATACATTACGACCATTAATCACACCAAGGGAAAGCACCCACTCTTTCGGCAATGACTCATTCAGTTGCGCGATATCATCCTGACCAGCAACCAGATCCACATGTAGCCCTTGTACCGGCAAAGATTTAATCGTTTCTAGATTGTGACCAACGCTATCGAAATAGGTAGTCAGCAATAGTTTAACCTGTCCTTGAAGTGCCTGATAAGCAACCGGATAAGCTGCCAACCACTCTGCTGGCAGTTCCAGTACCAGCGCAGGTTCATCAATCTGAACCCATTCGATACCACGTCTAGCTAACTCAGCTAATACTTGCTGATAAACAGGAAGAATATCTTTCAATAAAGAGAGACGATCAAATCCCTGACCTTTCACTTTACCCAACCACAGGTAAGTTATCGGCCCCAGTAAAACGGGTTTCACTTGATGGCCCAGAGATAAGGCTTCATCCACTTCTTCTAGTAACTGAGTCCAACTCAGCTTAAATTCCTGCCCTTGCTGAAATTCCGGCACAATATAATGGTAGTTAGTATTAAACCATTTAGTCATTTCTGCGGCGGCGGCAGGTTCACCCGTCGGCGCACGACCGCGAGCAATACGGAACAGTGTATCTAGATCAATCGTGCCATCTGGATTCTGGTGACGCGGCGGCACATTACCGAGTAGTAAACTGGTGGTTAGAACATGATCATACCAAGCGAAATCACCAACCGGCACTAAATCAACACCAGCCTGCTTTTGTTGTTCCCAGTGACGGGCACGTAACTCACGGCCAGTTTCCGATAATTCTTGCTGAGAAATTTTCCCTGCCCAATAGTTTTCCTGAGCCTTTTTAAGTTCTCTTTTCAAACCGATACGTGGAAAGCCAAGTGTGTGATTAATAGTCGTCATTTCATTATCCCGTCATTTTTAGCCGTCTAGATGTTTACACATCCATAATCAACAGGTAAGGTATAAACCACAAGCGCAATTTATTCATTATCATCCTGAAGGTTTCTCATGATCGAAATAAAACATCTAAAAACATTACAATCATTGAGTCATTGTGGTTCATTAGCGGCAGCAGCCAATCATCTGCATCAAACACAATCCGCTTTGTCTCATCAGTTCAGCGATCTTGAACATCGTCTTGGCTTCCGGTTGTTCATTCGTAAAAGTCAACCGCTTCGTTTCACGCCACAGGGTGAAGTTTTATTACGACTAGCAGAACAAGTGCTCCCTCTGGTTCAAAATGCACTGCGCGAATGTAAAGAGCCGGGCCAAACAAATCTGCGTATCGCTATTGAATGTCATAGTTGTATTCAATGGCTGACACCTGCACTCAAGCATTTCCGAGAAACCTGGCCACAAGTCAATGTGGATTTCAAATCCGGCGTCACTTTTGATCCACAACCTGCATTACTGCAACGAGAATTGGATGTCGTTTTGACATCAGATATTCTTCCTGAGAGTCATTTGCACTACACACCGCTATTTGATTATGAGGTCAAACTGGTTGTTGCTCCGGATCATCCTCTGGCCAATAAACTGCACATCCAGCCAAAAGATTTAATTGATGAGACATTGATGATCTATCCCGTTCAACGTCAGCGATTCGATATCTGGCGGCGTTTCTTGCAACCGGCGGGTGTTGTCCCTACGTTGAAAAATGTGGATAACACCCTGTTACTGATCCAAATGGTCGCGGCCCGCATGGGAATCGCGGCTCTGCCACATTGGGTTGTTGAGACATTTGAAAGGCAAGAGTTAGTGGTAACTAAAACACTGGGAGAAGGTTTATGGAGCAGGCTGTACGCTGCCGTTCGTGAAGGCGAACAGTATCAGCCTGAGATTGACGCGTTTATCCATTCCGCACGCCAGCACGCGATGGATAATCTGCCATTCGTAAAAGGAATTGCAAAATTAAACGTTGATGCCCCCAGAACAACGCAACAACCACCAATGGTAAATTGATCAGCCATTCCACCGGAACCAACATATTATTCATCATTGCCGAGAGGTTCCGGTATCTACGGCGGGAAAACCAATACCACCAGCCAGATACGAGTAAACATATAAAATCAGTTATCAACCTGACAGGCGAAATATCCACCGATCAGGCTGAACACGGCGACTCACAAGATTATCGTGACAACTCACAAATTATAGGATATCAATGCTCTTTCTGTACCAATAGAGCTTCCAGTAAATCCAAATCATGTAGCAAGGTTTGAAGTGTCTCATTACTTATTTTTCTGGTCGCACGCAGATGATACAACTCACCACGCTCTGCCCTTAATGCGGTCAGACGAAAACGACGTTCCAAATCTTCCACTAGCAGGCTATGTTCTATCTCATCCTGCCCTACAGTACGGCGACGCAAATAACCAATTACTCTGGAAGCAACTTCAGTAATCACCTCAGCATCCAGTTGCTCTTCGGGACTAGCAGAAAGACGCTCTTCCATCTTATTCATACTGACAATCGCCACTTCCGCCATAGCTGCCCGCGCCATTCGGACCTCACTGATATCTGCCTCCTTATCGGAAGTTTGCATTCCCCGTAACAGGAATGGCAAAGAGAGAACGCCAATTAACAACGAGAACAGAATGACTCCCGCAGCAATAAAGATAAGCTGATAACGGGCCGGGAATGGCGTACCATCCGCCAGAAACAGAGGAACAGACAGTGCGCCAGCAAGTGTGATTGCTCCACGAACGCCGGCAAAAGATGCCAGCCATAATTCACGAGTGGTATAAGTCGCAAAATTCAGTGGATTTTTTTTCATAAAAAATTTGCTGATATTCTTCATCAGCCATAACCAGCAGAAACGCAGTAATAAAAGGGCTCCATAAATCACTGCAACTGCGGCGAACAGCATCCAAGTTTCAACGGTTGGATCAATTTCTGCCTGTATAACGGAAGTTTGCCAGATCCCCGGTAATTGCAGGCCCAACATGACAAACACCAAGCCGTTAAATACGAACGCCAGCATTGACCAGACACTATCAGCACGCAAACGCATTGCCAACGGAGCATTACGGATGACCCCAGATTTACTGATCGTCATACCCGCGGCAACCGCAGCAAGGATACCGGAAACGCCAATATGTTCTGCAATCAGATAAGAAGCAAACGGCAGCAGCAACATGAAAACAATTTGGGTTGCTGGATCGCCACCGCTCCAACGGTTCATTAAACGCAGGGATTTACTGTACAGCCAGGTTACTGCAATACCGGATAACAAACCGCCAATAGCAACCTTGAAGAATTCTATGGTCATGCCAGTAACAGAAAATGCCATCGTTCCCATCGCTATCGCTACAGCGAACTTTAAGGCTACCAGGCCTGAAGCATCGTTCATTAACGCTTCCCCTTCCATCACATTCATCATGCGCTTAGGCATACGCCTTTTTCCAACAATGGATGATAAAGCCACCGCATCTGTTGGCGATAACACAGCAGCAAGGGCAAAAGCAGCAATTAACGGAATACCTGGCATCAGCCAGTAAATCAGATAACCAATACCGACAACAGTAACCAGCACCAATACCAGCATCAGTATGAAAATTTCCCGTCCATACTGGAAAAACTCTCTGGTCGGCATTTTCCAGCCATCAACGAATAACAAAGGAGGAATTAGCAGAACGAGAAATAGCTCAGGATTAAAAGTAACATGTAAGCCAAAGTGCGGCCAAGCCAGCAATGCTCCCATAGCAATTTGCATTAACGGCAGAGGTATGCGGAACGGAATCACTTTAGTCAGAACGCCAGAAACTGAAACCACCAAAATCAAGATCAGAATAGTAAAGAATATTTCCATGTTGCCCTTACAATTTGCCTAAGAACCGTTGGTATACAGATTGAAACTCTTTTTCTTCCCGTTAACACAAAACAGTGAGAATAAATCTTAATACTAAAATAACTGAATCAATCGAAAAAGGTAGATACACGCGGAGCCGTATCCGAAAGAATTACAGGAATATTGTAAACTAATCAGATAAATACAGGGGAAATAATTGAGAATTTAAAAGTAATCGCAAGAATTGGCAAAGTGCGCAGGGGTGAACACCCATTACGCACTTTTTAATCAATCAAATAGCCCAATCACCAGCATAAAATGCTACTAAAGCGATCGTAATTACCACGGTACCGATATTCAATTGGCGCCATTCACCGGAACAGATACGACCAACAACCAGCGAACTGAAACCCAACATAATACCGGTTACAATATTGCAGGTCAGAACAATAAAGACCGCGCAAAGCATACCGGACATCGCCCCAACAAAATCATCGAAATCCAGCTTTCTGACATTACTCAGCATCAACAAACCAACATACATCAACGCCGGCGCGGTGGCATACGCCGGTACAAGATAGGAAAGTGGAGAAAAGAACAAAATTAACAGGAACAGGATACCGACAACTGTTGCGGTTAAACCTGTTTTACCGCCGGCTGCGGTACCCGCGGCTGATTCGATATATACCGCAGCCGGAGAAGCACCGATAGCGCCGGCAAAAATACTACTAACAGAATCGGCAGTCAGCGCTTTACTGCCATTAATAATCTGTCCGCCTTTATCCAACAGGTTCCCTTGCCCTGCTACCGCACGGATGGTACCGGTCGCATCAAACACCGCAGTCATGACTAACGCCAACACACTGGGTAACACAATCGGCTGCAAAGCCCCCATAATATCCATACTAAAAATCAAGGACAGGCCATCATCTCCCAGACTCGGTATCTTAAAGAACCCTTGATATTTCACCGCCGGATCAAAAATCAGCCCAATAACTGAAATCACCACGATCACTAACAGCACACCACCGGGAACTTTCAATTTTTCCAGACCAAAAATAACAGCCAGCCCAAGCAGAGTCATCATAACCGGAAAAGAGGTGAACGCCCCCAAAGCAACAGGCAAACCTTCCAGAGGGTTCTTAATGACCAAACCAACACCGTTTGACGCAATCAGTAACAAAAACAGCCCAATACCAATCCCTGCACCATGCGCAATACCCATTGGTATATTGCGTAAAATCCAAGAACGAATACCGGTAACAGAAATCACCGTAAACAAGCATCCCATCAAAAATACCGCACCGAGTGCAACCGGAATAGTGATTTGCTGTCCTAAAACCAAACTAAAAGCGGTAAATGCAGTCAACGAAATTGCACAACCAATTGCCATTGGCAAGTTAACCCACAGCCCCATTAACAAAGAACCAAAACCGGCAACTAAACAAGTCGCAATAAAGACAGCAGTATGGGGAAACCCTGCCTGCCCTAACATTCCCGGTACAACGATGACTGAATAAACCATCGCCAAGAAAGTTGTGATCCCTGCCAGAATTTCACGGCGTACCGTTGTGCCACGTTCAGTCAATTTAAAATACTTGTCCAGTTTGCATTTAACTGGTGCCTGAGTGCCAAACATGTCGTTCCCCTGCATTATGTTCATGGTACTTCTTCCACTTCCTCATCAAACGAAAACGATCACCTTGCTTAATAACACAACAACATTGCCCCAATCGGTTCAATAAATCACAAAAGCAATCGTTTGGCTTTTAGAATAGAAAGCAGTGAGAAAATTTGAGGCGAAAGATTATCCAGTGATCATCGTGTCGAAATCAATAGCTAACAGTATTATTTAGCTAAGTATCACAAGAATGACTTCTGGAGATTAAACCTTTTACGATAATTAATCGCAATGTTTCAATCTTAGGATTCCACTTACTAACGACTTGATAATAAATAAGATTCACTCAATGCTGACTGCTATTCACAGCCAGCTTTTACGCCTGTACAACTACCAACTGAATACTTCAGCTTTTATCACCTTGCGGGTTAAACCGATCCATGGTTGAAACCAGAAACAGTGCTGCAATGATGACAAGCAGAACAGGTAAACCTGATGGCGTCACTGAACTCGCTATACCGGCAAGCAGTGGTCCAAACAAACTCCCAATTCCCCACAACATAGCCGCCGCGGCATTAGCCACTATCAGATCATTTCCTGAAAAATACTGACCGATTTGGACCAATGCAATGGTGTAGATAGCCCCCGCAGTTGCCCCTAAAACAATCAACAAAGGCCAGATAAGATACTGATATGTCATGACAAACGGCAATAATGCACTTGCTCCGAGCGTTGCTACACCACAAATCTGGTATAGGCGCATACGATTCATATGATCCGCCAGCCAACCAAACGGAAGCTGCATCACTGCATCACCAGCAAGAATGACACTTATCATCAGTGCAGCTACCGCTTCGGTATACCCATAACTCATCCCGTAGATGGGAAACATAGAAAGAATGGTCCCGTCGAAAAAGGAAAAAAATAGCACACCACCACAGATCGCCGGTGCAATCTTCACAAATTGAACAATAGAGAAATTGGATTGCTTACTGTGTTGCGGCAACTTATCGCCTTTCTTCTGATCTACCATGACAAAGAGCACCAGTGAAAAGATATGGATCAGAGTACAAATCAGTATCGGCGTTTTATCTGCGATACCATAAAAAGCAATGATAGAAGGGCCAAGCAACTGACTGACAGTAAAAACTGTTGTATAAACAGCCAGTACCCTGCCTCGTTTATTCTCTTCAGAGAGTTCATTAATCCAGGTTTCACCTAGACAGATCATTAACCCGTTAGCAACACCAGTAACTAGCCGCAGAGGAAAAAGCAACTCCATCGGCAACGACCCCAAAAGTGGGAGCAAACTGCCAGCAGAAACCCCTGTTGCAATCATCATGACGTGTTTCTTACCTACCAGAGCTACAATTTTCTGGACGACCGGAGCACTCAAAAGCACTCCCAATGCCGGAGCCGCAGAAATTAAACCAATGTACAACTCATCAATACCTTGGCTATTCAAGCGTAACGCTATCATTGGGATAGTCAAACCAATGACAATGCCAATAACAGCGACACTCGTGGTAATAGTAAAAATGGCAAAAAAATTATTATTTCTATAATCACGACTGTTCATTTTATTTATATCTATCCAACAAAAACAAAGAGAATAAATATGAAATGAACTGAAAACAACAAATTAATAATATTATATTGAATGCGTTAATTCCTATTGGTTATTATTTCAAACAGTAAATATATAACGATATATCAGCATTAACCCCGAAGCCAGTACAATAATATTGATAAACTTCAAAAATGTTCCTCTGGAGATTTTCAGTGTCACTTGGCGACCAAAATAGATTCCCAACAACATGGCTGGAATAAATACCAGTATCAATAACAAAAATGAGGTGTCCAGATAAATACCCATGACAACAAAAACAATCACTCTCGTCAGGGTACTGAAACCAATTAAAGTCGTCTGAGTAATCCTGAAAATTTCCTTATCTGATATCCGCCCAGTTAGATAAATTGCATATAGAAAACCTCCACTACCAAATAGCGCACTGAAAATACCTCCACTCAGACCAAATGGAATAGCGGCTTTAGCGGGGAATTGACGGTAAGTTTTACTGAAAAATAGCGAATAAATTGAATAGAAAACAACAAATAACCCCAACACCAGAACTAAAACATCAGGTCGGGCCATCAATAAAATGGCGGCGCCAATCAAGCTACCGATAACCATTAATGGAATCATTAATTTGAGCTCACTAAACTCTGATTTTTTACCCTCTCTGGTAATATTAATCACTGCGGCGGTTAAATCTACCAACGCGAGCATAGGAACAATTTTCGCTACAGGAATATAAAATGCCAGAACTGGGCTAGCAACAAGAGCAGAACCAAACCCGGCCATACCAAAAACCAGATAAGCAAAGAAAACGACAAAAATGCAAATAAACAGATCAGGCCACGCAAGTACATGTAACATTTCTACTTCCCTGAAAATAGTTCTCAAACTAAAGTGATCGTTTTCCCGATACTAATAGTTTTTACTATCATTTGTCAGGTCTGTCTGCAAAAAATAGGACACATCAGTTAAAGATGTACTTACACACACATGGCGAATGTATATGGTTTTGATGGAAAGATAACATGTTAAAATTATAATCAATTGTAAATATTTCCTAGCAATAAATAACTTACCGTATATTGGGAATATATAAGGGTATTAGCAAGATAAAAAATATCACCAACAAACCAGAAAACGCTCTAAAGAAGAATGGTATTTCGCTGGATTGAATTAATATTGTCATTAATACGTTTCACTTCATTTTCATGGGATGAACGTGAATCTTCCATAACATTACATTTATCCTCCTGTAAAACATTAATAATTTCTTTATTATTAATATTTTTTTCTTTATACCCTATGGATTTCAAGATGCATCGCGACGGCAAGGGAGTGAATCCCCGGGAGCATAGCAAACTATGTGACCGGGGTGAGCGAGTGCAGCCAACAAAGAGGCAACTTGAAAGATGACGGGTATATATGTATTTTTCTAATTGACCTGTAGAGAAGAATAGAACTTCATTTACAGTAATCGGCAGATTCTTCTTCAATCCAATAGGTTAAAACAGAATATACTGGCAAGGCGTGCATACTGTGACACATTGGTTGAAAGAAACGCAGAATACATTTAGGTCAGTTCAAATACTCAAAGCCAAAAAATAATCACTTAAAAGAATTATTTCATCACCTTTTCGGGTACAATAGCCTCTAAATGAACCAATCCGCAATGAAAAATGGCTAAAGCACCAACTAAAAAAACCAAAGCAAAGAAGGGCTTTGAAGAAACATTATGGGACACCGCCAACCAATTACGGGGCAGCGTCGAATCTTCTGAATACAAGCATGTTGTGCTTAGTCTCGTCTTCCTAAAATTTATTAGCGACAAGTTCGAACAACGTCGTCAGGAAATGCTCGACGAAGGGCAGCAGACCTTTGTCGACATGGAGGAATTCTACCAACAGGACAATATCTTTTATCTGCCAGAAGAAGCACGCTGGTCATTTATCAAACAACGTGCCAAACAGGATAATATCGCAATATATATTGATACTGCGCTGTCGACCGTAGAGAAGCGTAACCCTTCCTTAAAAGGTGCGTTGCCGGATAACTACTTCAGCCGCCAGAATCTGGAAACCAAAAAACTGGCGTCACTGATAGATACCATCGATAACATCGAAACCCTCGCCCATGACACCGACGTACAGGATCTCTCCAAAGAAGATCTGGTTGGGCGGGTATACGAATACTTCTTAGGCAAATTTGCCGCGACCGAAGGTAAAGGTGGTGGTGAGTTCTACACCCCAAAATGCGTGGTAACACTACTGACAGAAATGCTGGAACCGTTCCAAGGTAAAATTTATGACCCGTGCTGCGGTTCTGGCGGGATGTTTGTGCAGTCAGTGAAGTTTGTCGAAAGCCACAAAGGTAAAAGCCGTGACATTGCCATTTACGGACAGGAACTGACCACCACCACCTACAAGCTGGCAAAAATGAACCTCGCCATTCGTGGTCTTTCCGGAAATCTGGGAGAACGACCGGCAGACACTTTCTTTAACGACCAGCACCCAGATCTAAAAGCCGATTATATTCTAGCCAACCCGCCGTTTAACCTGAAAGAATGGCGTAACGATGCCGAACTGACTGACGATCCGCGCTTTGCCGGTTACCGTACGCCGCCGACTGGCAACGCCAACTACGGCTGGATTTTGCATATGCTTTCCAAGCTGAGCGCCAACGGCACCGCTGGTTTTGTGTTGGCGAACGGTTCTATGAGCACCAACACTAGCGGCGAAGGCGAGATTCGCTCGCAGATGATCGACAATGATCTGGCGGAATGCATGATCGCTCTACCCGGCCAATTGTTCTACACCACCCAGATCCCAGTGTGTTTGTGGTTTATTACCAAAAATAAAGAAGTAGATATCGCGAAAGGTTATCGCAACCGCCAAGGGGAAACGTTATTTATTGACGCCCGTAACCTCGGCACCATGATTAACCGCACCACTAAAGAGCTGACGGCAGACGATATCGCCACTATCGCGGATACTTATCACGCTTGGCGTAGCACGCCAGAAGAGCTAGCGGAACGTATCAAGCGCGGCGACGGTAAGCTGGAGAAATACGCCGATATCGCCGGTTTTTGTAAAGTCGTAGCCATTGCAGAAATTAAATCCAATGACTATGTTCTGACGCCGGGTCGCTATGTTGGTGCGGTAGAACAGGAAGACGATGGTATCGCGTTTGAAGTCAAAATGCGTGAGCTCTCTCGGACTCTGTTCCAGCAGATGAAACAGGCAGAAGAATTGGATAAGGCAATTCGCCAGAATCTGGAGGCATTGGGTTATGGGGAGTAAGTGGCCTTTAGTTCGCCTTGGAGACTTTTGTCTAAAAATTGGTAGTGGCGCTACCCCAAAGGGTGGAAGTAATGTATACGATACCACTGGTAGTACATATCTGATACGAAGCCAAAATATATACAATGATGGCTTTAATACTAACGGTCTTGTTTATATCAGTGATGAAGCAGCAACTAAGCTTAAAAATGTTATAGTACAGAAAAATGATGTTTTACTTAACATTACTGGAGATTCTGTTGCTCGCGTTTGTCTCGCACAAGAATGTTTTCTACCCGCGCGAGTGAACCAACATGTCGCAATTATTCGTCCAAACCCCAAGGACTTTGATCCCCGTTTTCTTCGGTATTACTTAGCCAGTCCATACCAACAACAAACTTTACTAAATCTCGCCAGTGCTGGAGCAACGAGAAATGCCCTTACAAAGGGAATGATAGAAAACCTTGAGGTACCAAAACCTCCATTAAATATACAATATATTATTGCAAATAACTTAGAGTGTTTTGATAGTAAAATATCGAACAATATCCAAATCAATCAAACCCTAGAACAAATGGCGCAATCCCTGTTTAAATCCTGGTTTGTTGATTTCGATCCGGTGATTGATAATGCGCTGGAAGCGGGAAACCCGATCCCGGAAACCTTTCAGGAACGAGCAGAATTGCGTCAAAAAATACGTAAAAGCGCAGATTTTAAACCCTTGTCAACTGAAATTCGTGCATTATTTCCTGCAGAATTTGAAGAAACGGAATTGGGCTGGGTGCCGAAGGGGTGGAAACATTCTTCCTTAGATAAAATCGCTCACTACCAAAACGGATTAGCATTACAGAAATTCCGTCCAGATAATGAAACGGATGATTTTTTACCTGTTTTAAAAATTGCAGATTTAAGAAAAGGATATATTGCTGGTATAGAAAAGGCACGGAAAGATATTATTGAATCATGCAGGGTCCATAATGGTGACATGATATTTTCATGGTCTGGAACATTAATGATTGATATTTGGACAAGTGGGGATGCCGCTCTTAATCAGCACCTATACAAGGTCACATCAGACAGATACCCGCTATCATTTTATTTAATGTGGACTAAAAAACATTTGTCTAGATTTCAGCATATAGCTGCATCCAAAGCTGTAACAATGGGGCATATTAAAAAAAGGGATTTGAGTGAATCAATGTGTCTGATTCCCTCGAAAGAATTGATAAAAAAGTATGACTTCTTTGCAAATCCATATATTCAGCAAAGTACTAATATTCGCTTACAGAACAATTCACTAACCCAACTCCGCGACACCCTACTTCCTAAACTTATCTCCGGCGAACTATCGCTGGACGATCTACCGGAAGCAATAAACGAAGCAAAAGCAGCATAACCATTTTAGCCCCTTGATAAAGGGGTTTTGCCTTAAGGCTTTTAGCAATTAAAAAGCCCTAAGGCAAATCAAGGAACCGAACAGCGCGGCAAGCAAACGCCACACCTAGAACGGAGAATAATGAGTTTGAAATTTAATGAAGCCAAATTAGAACACGCCATTATTGAACTGTTAGGAGAACAGGGTTATCCCCACATGCTGGGTGAAAAACTCTCCAGAACCAGCAAAGATCAGGTAATTATCGACGACGATCTGCGTTACTATCTGGCAACTCACTATCAATCGGAAGGTCTGACTGACAACGAAATAAATCGGATTATTCTCCAACTCTCCACCCTTTCCGCCACCGATCTATACGACAGCAACAAAACCTTCTGTTCCTGGCTTGCTAATGGCTTTCTTTTTAAACGTGATGATCGTAATGAGAAAGATCTTTATATCGAACTGATCAACACTAGCCATCTACCCGCCGCACTGAGAGAATTATTTAACACTGACGAGATGCCCTTACAACAAGCTGCGGAGCCTTCTACTGCTTATAATGTCTCCTGCTCGGTCAATCGCTTTAAGATCGTTAATCAACTGGAGATTGCTGGTAAAGAGGAACAGATCCGTATCCCGGACACCATTCTCTACATCAACGGCTTGCCACTGGTAGTATTTGAATTTAAAAGCGCGATTCGCGAGCAAAAAGCCAGCCTGGGCGATGCCTGGAAACAATTATGTATTCGCTTCCGCCGGGATATTCCGCAGTTATTTATCTACAACGCATTGTGCATTATCAGCGACGGCGTTAATAACCGCATGGGCAACCTGTTTTCACCGTATGAATATTTTTATTCATGGCGCAAAGTCACCGGGGATGAAAGCCGTGAGCAAAATGGTATCGCTTCCCTGCACACTATGATTAACGGCCTGTTCCACCCGGTACGCCTGCTAGATGTGATTAAAAACTTTATTCATTTCCCAGGTAAAGCGAAGAAAGAGATTAAAATCTGCTGCCGTTATCCTCAGTACTACGCTGCGCGCAAACTCTATTACAACATCAAACGGGCACGTAAACCTCAGGGCAACGGTAAAGGCGGTACCTACTTTGGCGCCACAGGTTGTGGCAAAAGCTATACCATGCAATTTTTGACTCGCTTGCTAATGAAAAGCGTGGATTTCGCCAGCCCGACCATCGTGTTGATTACCGATCGTACCGATCTAGACGACCAGCTATCCCGCCAGTTCTGCAATGCCACAAAGTATATTGGCGACGCCACCATTGTACCTGTCGAAAGCCGAGCGGATTTGCGCGCGCAACTGGCCGGGCGCAACAGCGGCGGCGTATTCCTGACCACTATTCATAAGTTCACCGAAGATACAGAGTTGCTCTCGCGGCGCGACAACATTATCTGTATTTCCGACGAAGCGCACCGCAGCCAGGTAAACCTCGATCAGAAACTGGTGATTGACGAAAAAAGCGGTACAGTTCGCAAAACGTACGGCTTCGCCAAATACCTGCATGACTCGCTGCCGGAAGCGACCTATGTCGGCTTTACTGGCACACCGATTGACGCCACGCTGGATGTATTCGGTGAAGTGGTCGACAGCTACACTATGACTGAATCAGTAAAAGATAGCATCACGGTACGTATTGTCTATGAAGGCCGGGCGGCGAAAGTTATTCTCGATAACGGCAAACTCAAAGAGATCGAAAAATATTATGAAGAGTGTGCGGCAGCCGGTGCCAGTGAATATCAAATCGATGAAAGTAAGAAAGCCTCAGCCAATATGAATGCTATTTTAGGCGATCCTGACCGCCTGAAGGCGCTGGCCGACGATTTCGCGAAACATTACGAAAAACGTGTCACGGAGGGTTCAACGGTAAAAGGTAAAGCAATGTTTGTCTGCGCCAGCCGCGAGATTGCCTGGGAGTTTTACAAACAACTCAAAGAAATACGCCCGACCTGGTTTAAGGCCAAACAGGCTCCTGATGGTGTCGAACTCACCGAAGCCGAGCAAAAAGAGTTGCCTCCATCTGAAATGGTAAAGATGGTGATGACGCGCGGTAAAGATGATGAGGCAACACTTTACAATCTCCTTGGTAGTAAAAGCTACCGTAAGGAATTAGATAAGCAGTTCAAGAATCCGAAATCAAATTTCAAAATTGCCATTGTGGTGGACATGTGGCTGACTGGGTTCGACATTCCCGAACTGGATACGATCTACATTGATAAACCGCTGCAAAAACATAACCTGATTCAGACTATCTCCCGCGTAAACCGCAACCTTGAAGGAAAAAGCAAAGGGCTGGTGGTCGACTATATTGGCATCAAGAGACAAATGAACCAAGCGCTGGCGATGTATTCCAAAACCGACTCCACCAACTTTGAAGACATTCATCAGTCCGTTATTGAAGTGAAAAACCACCTCGATTTACTGGCACAGATATTCCATCACTTTGACCCTAGTGATTATTTTTGCGGTGAAGCGCGGGCGCAACTAGTGTGCCTGAACCGCGCCGCTGAATTCGTACTGCAAACCAAAAAAGTCGAAAACCGTTTTATGGCGCTGGTTAAACGCCTGAAAGCGGCTTATGACGTATGCTGCGGCAGCGAACAGTTAACCCAGAATGAACGTGATCACATTCACTTCTTCCTCGCCATCCGCTCCATCGTATTTAAACTTACCAAAGGCGACGCTCCTGATGTGACGCAGATGAACACCCAAGTTCGTGATATGATCGCCGCAGCACTGAAAGCCGATGGGGTTGAAGAACTTTACACGCTGGGTGAAGACAAAGCTGAATCCATCGACATCTTTGATGACGACTACCTCGCGCGCATCAATAAAATCAAACTGCCCAACACTAAAATCCAACTACTACAAAAACTACTGGAAAAGGCGATTGGCGAATTTAAGAAGGTTAACCAACTACAGGGCATCAACTTTTCCCGTCGTTTTCAAACACTGATGGATCGCTACAACGAGCGCCGGGAAGATGATGTCTTAAACGGTGAAGAATTTGAGACCTTCAGCCAGGAGATGGCCGATATCATCTACGATATTAAAACCGAAATGGGCACCTATGCCGAGATGGGCATCAATATTGAGGAAAAAGCATTCTTTGACATCTTAGTTCATATGCGCGAAAAGTATCAATTCACCTATGACGATGACAAAATGCTAACCCTAGCCAAAGAGATGAAACAGATTGTTGATAACACCGCTCAGTACCCAGACTGGAGCAAGCGTGACGATATCAAGGCAAAACTCAAAGTGGATTTGATTCTGCTCCTGCATAAACATCGCTTCCCGCCAGTAGCTAATGATGACGTGTATCAGGGTGTATTGGCACAAGCGGAAAACTTTAAGATGAACCGGATAAACCAAGTTTAATCTGGCATGTTGTAGATCTTTTTACAGATATATTTAGCTGGCATTTCGTGAATAATGGCGTGTTTTTCAGTATGACTAAAGGAACGGAGCTCCCGTATTTTGACAAATCTATCGTCGAGCGTGAAACTTTGCTTACTGAACAAAATACACATCCAAGAATCTTATTGCTTCCGGCTCACGAAATGTCTTTTCGTACAATTGGGTATAAAAAATAGTTTTTAAAAACAACAAGATGAACTTATTTTAGCAATATTAAAAGCATAAAAAGAGGAGTAATTCAAATCAAATAATCACAAAGAAATGCTATTCAACGGGTTAAAACAGGGTAAAGAAAGTTTAAACTGACGCATTTACAGACTCCCAATTTATATTCGATTAAATCATTTATCTGGGGATTTTGTTATGCTTATTTTTTATCATCGATTATTTAACTGGTTTATGAAGAAATTTATTCTCCGATTGAAAACGTTATTAAAACGCTTCATCTTGAAAAACAGATTAACGGATTCATATTTTCATTTATCCTTTTCCCCCGAAAACATAAATATAACCAAACCAATTTTTATTTCTCCGTTTCCACTGATAGCTTTAAAATGGGCAGGTTTTAAACTATTATTAAAAGTCATGTTTTCAACCACTGATTTTAATTAGCATAAAACTTTAATAGCTATTTTTACCACTTTTAACGCCCGATTTTTATTAAAATTAATTATCATAAAATATCGTACCTTACGTTTACTTAATGTAAATCCCACCCGCTTTTATCTTTAACTGACACTATTTTATCGGTAATTTAAAGCTGTTTTTATAGAGCACAATCCTTTATTTTTTCACATAAATTAACCAGTAAATAATCTGATGATATAAAGATCCCCCTTTGTGTTTTTTCGGATAATCACTTCTTTTTCAAAGTTTAAACCCTGCCAAACTAACCGTTTTATCCCTTTTTTATCGCATCATTTTTTACGGCTTTTTTTATAAAATAATGGCGAAAAATACTTTAATATAATACTGTTACGACAATATTATTTTACGCATTGGTTTCTTTTTAACTCTTTGTTGATGGATTTAGATTAAATACAATCAACCATTACCACGAATGAATATTTATTTATAAAAATCAACCAATTAAATAAATCATCACTATGTTTACATTTTTAAATAGCCATAGTCGGTTAGTTAAATATAAAATAATAGAAAAGTAGCATCGCCGATAAATACATTAAACATAGTGGCAAATAGGCCGTTTTTAATTACCCTGTACCTTTTAAAAACTTCGCACTAATGGAGCATCTGTTTTTATAACTCTTATCTAATTAATCACCGAAAAAAATGAGCGAGTAATCACAAAAATTTAATATGCAGGTAAAAAGAGACAATTAACCATGTTAATAAAGATGATAAACATGTGAATCAATTCTCAGAGCCTGTAATTAGAAATTCGTTTAATAAATGGTTTTCATAGTTTATGCAAATATAATAGTTTTTTTCCATCTCCCACCCCTCATTTAAACCTTCCCATTTTCATTAAGTTAATACTTGTTTTTTCTTTTTCCTGTATTTTATTTTTTTAGGTTTAAAACCAGAGAGGGCAGCAAGTATTCTAATGGTATTAAAATCAACACTTAAT
>NZ_JAJAFY010000040.1:0-45556 GCF_025384885.1 Photorhabdus kleinii | reverse complement strand
TAGACGCAAGAGAACAACGGGTGACCAGTGTGAATGGCATACGTCCATAGGATTCTGGACTCTTATTATTGTAAGTAAATCCACCGAAAGCCAATTGTTCGCCTTTATCAGTTACAATAATAAAGTTACCTCCAGGAAAATTGTTACCTGAAGCGTAGGGAGTTGGTATATTTAATGTGATTAATGCTGTTAAGCATGGTGAATTCGAATACTTTGAAACATTAAGTTCCAAACCAGGTATATCAACATAATTTTGGCTTGATGTTTGCAGGGGATTGCTACGTGGATCTATTGATGTAAAAACAATTGCCATAATTAATACTCCTAGGTTAGTTATTTTCGTTTTTTCTTATTTAGATCCCTCTATAATGCTTATCCTAATTTTTAATTTATACAAATCACCTTATCATAGGATTCTATTATTTATCTCTTTAAAAATTAAACAAACATCACTGTTTTTTATTAATAAAGTTCATGGCTCAATTAAATAGATAGATGATTTATATTATTTTCACTGATTTTTAACTCAATGTTAATATTTAACTGACAGATAATTTAGATACAAAAATTTCATCATTTCTCTTATTTTTTTATCTGGTGTTGTTCATTTCGGGATATTAGTGCTATTATAGTTATAACTCAGTCCGTTTAGTGGTTTGGGATTTTTTGCGATTGATCAGATCACAAAAATTGGACTGAGTTTTCTCCAAATGATCCATGTTTTGAAAAGTTATTTTGTATATGTAAAAATTAATACCATTAATGGATTATAAATAAAGCTATATATTAACAATTCATTAGTGAATTCAATGCTGTTTTTTTTGTTTGATTTTTTAAATTCCTGTAGCTGGTATTTTATTTTGTTTGGTTGGGTTTTTCTTCTTTTTTTTAAATAATTATGATGATTTTTATTTATTTTTAAATTAAATCTAACCCTGATTTTAGGTATAAAAAGTAAGATTGAAGTGTAATTTTATCTTTATATAGGGGGATATTTTAGTCATGAAATTAGAACAACATGAAAGTTCAATCTGAATTGAAGATTTATCTAATTCCAATTCCGTTCCAATAACGGTATGGGAGCCAAATTTATATCCTGAAGGTCGATGGATAGATGCGACAACACAGCGAGCTGGCGTGTTGTTTAAGGATTCAGCCAATGTGACTAGCGCCTGGGATATAGTCAATGTTGGGGGAAGGAAAGCTTTTAAGGCACAAACTTTGTCTAAATCTGGTAGTTATGGTCAATGTTTTGGGATTGTAACAGATACGACTGTTGATGCCAGACATTGCTATTGTGAGCTTGACCTATTTTGTAATCCATACCCTGAAATTACATTATGTGTGCTATCCAGGAAAACCAGTGCAAGCGGTACATATATAGATATTGGTTACGGCTATATGGCGGTTCATTTGACTGGGGGATATAAAGATAAGCTTCAATATATGCCACCAAATATTTTATTAGGTACTTCGATTGATATTGCAACGCCTTATGTCATGGTTTGGAATCTTCAGGCTCATTTGACTCAGTCAGTCAATTTTGTTGGCAAACAAACGGATGGTATTTATAAAGGGCAACCGACCCTAGGTACTGCTTATTCTGGTTTTCCACTGAGTTATGAATGGCCTAGAAATACTTGGTCACGTTGGCGAATTGGATTGCTTGCGGCAAATAATGGCACATTAATTATCGAATGGTATAACACTGTGGCAGATAAATGGAAGATAGAACTTTGCCAATATAATATGAATACACTTATGACAGGAAATCTTGCGTCAGGCCAGATTGGGATTATGTATGGTATGTCTTCTGCTGCTAACACTGTAGATCAACAAAATTCTCTTTACCGAACACCATTTGATCGAGCGATATTTTTTCAAGATTTTTAATATGGAGTATTGAGTCTGGTTATTTAACCATCTTGTGTGACATATACCAAGGGGCTTTCCTCCTGGCCCCATATATTGTTGTAATATATACCCGTCATCTTTCAAGTTGCCTCTTTGTTGGCTGCACTCACTCACCCCGGTCACATAGTTATCTATGCTCCCGGGGATTCACTCCCTTGCCGTCGCGATGCATCTTGAAATCCATAGGGTATAGAAAGGTGATTTTGATTATAATCTTATTATTGTTACTCAATGTGGCGTGCAAAAAAAGCGGCATAATACCGCTTTAATTATTGACAGAGTTTATCACTAGTGAAAATCTTTAACTCACCAGTTCAGAATGATGACACTATCCTTGTACTTATTGGCGGCACCATTTTCAGCCCCAATAATGACGGTTCCGGGTTTTCCCTCAAGAATGTTATCGAAATAACGGAGTTTGCAGGGTTTGTCATTACCTGCAATCTCAATACAGACTTTACCTGTACCGGATGCATGGGTTTTAGTCGCTATCAGGTTATCTATCCCCTTGCCGGTTAATGTATCTACTAGAAGATCGTCAATATAGACTTTTACCGTTTGTTGATGAACATCAGTATTCGTGTAGGCTGTCAGCCTAAATTTGGTATTCTGAGGTAATTGGAAACAATATTTACCGGTGTCACTGGTACCAAATTTTCCGCCACAGTTTTGACTACCTAATAAATCTGCGTCAACCGATACCATAGCTTGAACTCTATTAAAAGTGATGCCATGCCAATAAGTTTGGATGGATGTAGGTCCGATATCAATAGTATTTGATTGTGTATTGTATCGGATATAATTGTTGTCTTTGAAGAAGTAAATAAGAGAACCTGCAATGCTTTTCCATAAAACAACGGTATCCAGATTTGCATTGAATCCTGCGTATTTTTCGATAGTCTCCCATCTGTCTGAAATAGTTTTTTTACTAATCGTGTGTGAACTGACAGTATAATCAATACAGTCTCGCCCTTTGAAGAAACAGACAACATCTCGTTTTGTATCGACAAACTCGGTAGCTGCATCTATCCCATTTTCAAATTCGGTGCCTCTCAATCCAGGCCATCCTTCTATAATATGTTTTGGTCCCTCACTTACCTGAGCTTTTGCGATATCGAATTTAAGATATTGTGAGCCTTTGAAGAAATATAAATAACCATTTAAATTAATCACATCGTCAATATGTCGTTGAAACTCGACAGGAAGGTTAGGCCAGTCTTTACTGATAAGCTGGGGAGTGTCCCCTTTGTTGATTTGTGGATCATCATAATATTTAATATTTTCTGAGTTAAGAAATAAATAGGTATTTGTATTCATTATTACATCTCCTTTATGGTGATTAGAACTTAAGGTATTGTTAAAATTTCATTTTTTAGATGAAATTGAACAAGAATAATATTAATAAATATAATTTAAATTCTTTTATGCTACTTTCCTAATTGATTCTAAAGGGTAATTTATATTGGTTAAATTAATTTTATTTGTGGTAAAGTTTACCAAAGTGTTTTTAACTTACACCAGAGGCCAATTTAATACCACGACACAGTCATTGTAATTATTATTGATACCATTTTCAGCGCCAATAATCGCTGTTCCCGGTTTTCCATCAAGGGTATTATCAAAATAACGGAGTTTGCAGGGTTTGCCATCTCTTGTAATTTCAATGCAGACTTTACCTGTACCTGATGTATAGGCTTTAGTCGCCATCAGATTATTTGCTCCTCTACCGGTTAATACATCTACCAGGAGGCCGTCAATATAGACTTTTACCGTTTGCTGAATGTTCGTATTATTATAGCCTATTAGGCCAAATCGAATACTTTGAGGTAATTTGAAACAGTGTTTACCGGTGTCATTGGTACCGCATACTCCACAATTTCCACTATTATTGTCCCGCTTACTGCCTAACAAATCTGCGTCAACTGATACTGCGGCTTGAATTTTGTTGAAGGTTACTCCAGGCCAACCAGATTGGATGGGTATAGGTCCATTATCAATAGCGCCTGTTTTCGTATTATATCGGATGTAATTATTGTTTTTGAAAAAGTAAATAAAATAGCCGGCAATATTTCTCCATAAAACAACGGACTCTAGATTATTACTGTACGCTGCGTATTTTTCAGTTGTTCCCCATCCGGCTGAGATAGTATTCATATTAATCGTGTGTGAACTGATTTTGTAACTGATATAATGGCTTCCTTTAAAGAAATAAACAATATCTTGTTTTGTATCTACCCATTCTGTGGCTGCATCTATTCCGTTTTCAAATTCGGTTCCTTTTAATCCAGGCCACCCATCCACAATTGGTTTTGGCCCTTCACTTACCTGTGCTTTCGCTATATCGAATTTAAGATATTGCGAACCTTTAAAAAAGTATAAATAACCATTTAAATTAATTACATCGTCAATATGTCGTTGAAACTCGACAGGAAGGCTAGGCCAATTTTTACTGATAGGTTGGGGAGTGTCCCCTTTATTTATTTGTGCATCATCATGATATTTAATGTTTTCTGCATCAAGGAATAAGTAGGTATTTGTATTCATTGTTATATCTCCTCTATGGTGATTAATTGTTTAATTATTTAAACTTACTATTTCTAGATAATATATAATAAAAATGATATTCAAAGCTTTGATCATGATTGTTTTGTATTTATTATTTGCAGAGTGATGTGGAGTAGTTTATTTCATTGATGGTTTGTAATCAAGGTTGTATATTAATAAATAATTGATGAATTTAATATCATTGATGTTTTGCAAAAATAAAAATACTATGATAAGAGATGGATTTTTATTATATAAATAAGATGTGAAACATGGTTTATATTTTTCAAATATTCTCTTTGAATGTTTTTTATTGAATAATAATACCTTGGTATATATTTGGTTAATAATGAATTTAGCATAGTAAAAAGCGGCATAATACCGCTTTAATTAATTGGTAAATATTATTTTTGCTTATGGTGAAATTTATCACAGTGTTTTTAATTTACACCAGAGGCCAATTTAATACCACGACACAGTCATTGTAATTATTATTGTTACCATTTTCGGCGCCGATAATTACTGTTCCCGGTTTCCCATCAAGGGTATTATCAAAATAACGCAGTTTGCTAGGTTTGCCATCTCCTTCAATTTCAATACAAACTTTTCCTGTACCTGATGTGTAGGTTTTGGTCGCCATTGGATTATTTGTTCCTTTGCCGGTTAATGTGTCTACCAGAAGGTCGTCAATATAGACTTTTACCGTTTGCTGAATGTTCGTATTATTGTAAGCTGTCAGGCCAAATCGAATACTTTGAGGTAATTGGAAACAGTGTTTACCGGTGTCGCTAGTACCACATTTTCCACCACAATTTGAGGGTTTGGTAGGCGGACAAGGATCATTTATTTTTTCCATTTTCCACTGGTCTACCTTATGTACTTTACGAGCGCTATTACCAGAAAGAGATACACCATATAACGTGTTTGGTTTGTTGGCATTACCATAACTATTAAGGAAACCTTTATTTCCCCATCGATTATGTAGGCTGATAATTGCTCCTTCTATGATATTTCCCTTTATAGAATAAGGTGTCTCGCAATAAATAATCCACTCTAATGTTTTTGGAGAATAAGTATTTATATCAGATGTGACTATCGGATGTATTTCTCCACTTGGTACCGGTTGATTTGGGCCATCATAATATCCCAAATAGCCGCCATCGCAGAAAGCCAGATTATGAAGCAAAATAATATCATCATTAATTATTTCACTGCCGATAGCTTTTCCTGTTCCTGACTGTATTCGCCATATTACCCCTAGATCAGAAAAGGAGGGAGCTACAGTTAATACGTTATGTTTTGCGCCTGGGATGTCATTACTTCCATGTGTACTGAGATATCCTCCTTGCCAGTTATTGTAACCATTTAATATTCTTACTGTATCGCCATATTTAAGTATATCAGCCATAATTTATCCTTAATGTTTTTGGTTTATTTTTAACAATGAGTATGACATTGAAATTACCCTAGCTTAATTATTCTATTTTATAATTTTCTGGGTTATCTCAGAATAGGTTATTAAAATCAGCAAAATGCTCAACGTTTTTGTAATACTAAAAATAGTGATTAACGCCTGATTTTGTTAATTATGAACATTAATGTTTTCTGAAGGAATACCGATAATTTGTTTCTTTCCTCTGACAATGAATATACCACTAAAATTCCCTTTACTTAATTTACGATATTTCTATCTTGAACTGTGTAAAAATCGCATTTTCCGCTTTATTTACATTATTTATTAAGTTAAATTGTTTAATAGTGATAGGAAAATAAAAACTTAATTTTTATTGACACGAAGGATACAATTCTAATAAATTAATACTTTGATATATGATTGTTTTTTATCACCAAACTGAATTGATTGTGTCAAAATAGAATTTGGCTTTTACATCAAAACTGTTAAATTCCGAACTTTAGGGATATATACTCGTCATCTTTCAAGCTGCCTCTTTGTTGGCTGCACTCACTCACCCCGGTCACATAGTTATCTATGCTCCCGGGGATTCATTCCCTTGCCGTCGCGATGCAACTTGAAATCCATAGGGTATATAACCACTGATTTTTAATTTTGTGTGGTTATTTCCATTGCAACGCGACATCATCTATAGGCTGCCCCAAAACTTGTTTATCTTTTTTGTAATCATGTGGAATCTGCCAGTTTGAACTATATCCCTGACGAGGAAGCAAGTCGTTTGCACGTTTTACGTAACCAGATCGCAAAGCACCAAAAATATGTTCGTCCTCCTGCATCTCACCTGGCTGAGCATGTGGTGTCACAACGGTAGCATCGCGACGCTCCATCTCGTTCAATAAACGGCAGATATAATCCGCAGATAGATCAACTTTCAATGTCCAAGCGTTATTGATATAACCAAATACACAGGCACAATTAGGGATATTCTGTATCAACGTTCCCTTATAAAGCATGCGATCATGACTTTGTTGCTTTTGCCCATCAATAGAGAGTTCAATTCCACCAAGAAAATGTAATTTCAGCCCAGTTGCTGTAACAATAATATCTGCGGGTAATTCCTTGCCCGATTTTAATAAAATACTGTTTTCAGTTATACGTACAATATGGTCAGTAACAATAGAGGCTTTACCTTCTTTTAGTACCTTGAATAGATTATTACTGGGAATAAGACAGAGCCGTTCATCCCACGGCATGTATTTTGGCGTCAAGTGCTTCATGTCAAAATCTGGGCCGACACGCTTGCGAGCCAATGCCAGTAAAAACGCTTTCAATAATGTAGGTAAATGTCGACTTATTTTATAAATTAAGCGAAATAGAAAAAGATTGCGCTTTCTGCTCAATGTGTAAATCCAGCGCTGTGGAATAATGCCTTTGCAAAGCTCTGCTATCTTATCCCTTCCAGGCATTGAAAAGATGTAACTGGGAGAGCGCTGTAGCATCGTGATATGTTTAGTATCATGTGCCATTGCAGGCAATAAAGTAACTGCTGTTGCACCACTACCAATTACAACAACCCGTTTTCCTTTATAGTCCAACTTTTCAGGCCAGAGTTGAGGGTGAATTACCGGGCCTTTGAAATCTTCAATGCCGGGGAATTTAGGTAAATAAGGTTCATCATAGTTGTAATAACCTGTTGCAGCGATGAGAAAGCGACAGGTAAATTGCCGAGTTTCCCCACTGATTTCGTCAATCGCGGTAACGGTCCACTGGCGAGTCGAATTTGACCAGTCAGTCTGAGTGATTTTTAGCCCAAACTCTATTTTCTTATCAACTTCATACTCTTTTGCCGTTGCATTGATATAACTTCTAATTGAGGGCCCATCGGCAAAAATACTGGTGTCTGTCCAGGGGCGGAATTCATAGCCATAGCTCATCATATCTGAATCTGAGCGAATGCCGGGATAGCGAAATAAATCCCAAGTACCGCCTATCCTTTGGCGACGTTCTAAGATAATAAACTTCTGATCAGGACATTTCCTTGTCAAATGACATGCTACACCAATGCCGGCAATACCCGCGCCAATAATCAAAACATCATAATAGTTATCCATTGTTATTTCTCCTGCAATGTATTTTTTAAACAGTTGAAACTTGCCTAGTTAAAGCAACGTGATTCTTATCGGCACTGACAGTAGCATAGTAATATGAGATTGCTTTAGTCTTACATTGCTCATTACAAGCGTTTAACGTGTCAATATTTTCTGACGCCACAAATAAATAATTAGCCTGAGAATATTTTCAACCCTTCAATATGAATATTGGGAACCGTGTTTAAGTCACGTTATAGATGAAACAAATACAACCAGAAATTTGCTCAAGCATTTCTGCCTGCGCTTGAGTCGATATTGTACGGTGAAAGGATTTCGAAGTGAACCTGACAGAATTTAGCGGAGTGGGAGAACAGATGTATTTTATTGATGAATATCTTCCCAAAGTTTAGATCCTAGCTATTCATAGGGATATTTTTCGGTTAATTTGATAAAATAATCCAGAGAAGAAGATATTCTCTGAATTATTTTAAACATGTGAAGTTGTTCAAGTGTTTTAATTTTTACTTATTATTGACTGATTCCTCCTAATCATTTTCATGTTAGGGGCCAGTTTAATACCACCACACTATCGTTGTAATTGCCCTCGGTACCACTTTCAGCACCAATAATGACTGAGCCGGGTTTTCCGTCAAGGGTATTATCGGAGTAACGGAGTTTACAGGGTTTGCCATTTCCTGTAATTTCAATACAGATTTTACCTGTACCTGATGAGTAAGATTTAGTGGCGGTTAAGTTATCAACTCCTTTGCCGGTTAATGTATCTACCAGAATGTCGTCAATATATATTTTTATCGTTTGCTGATGAACATCAGTATTTGTGTAGGCTGTTAGCCTAAATCTGGTACTCTGTGGTAATTGGAAACAGTAGTTACCAGTGTCATTATTACCACATGTTCCGCCACAGTTTTGACTACCTAACAAATCTGTATCAACTGATACCGCAGCTTGAATTTTGTTGAAGGTAACTCCTAGCCAATTAATTTTATTAGGGGTCGTTGGTCCCCCATCGATAGCATTTAATTTCAGATTAAATCGGATATTAGAGTTACCTTTGAAAATGAAGATATAATGGTATCCACGAGTTCTCCATAAAATTGCGGCATCCAGATTTGTACTGAATTCTGAATATTTACCAGTTGTTCCCAATTTTTCTGAAATCGTTTTCTGATTAATCGTATGTGAACTTACAGTATAATCGATACACTCGCTGCCTTTAAAGAAGCAAACGACATCGGTAATGTCAGGGGTTTTTATATCTATCCATTCCGTAGCTGCATCTATCCCATTTTCAAATTCGGTTCCTATTAATCCGGGCCATCCTTCCACGATGGGTTTAGGTCCCTCAGCTACTCGAGCTTTTGCGATGTCGAATTTAAGATATTGTGATCCTTTAAAGAAATACAAATAACCATTTAAATTAATCACATCGTCAATATGTCTTTGGAATTCGACAGGAAGATTAGGCCAATCTTTACTGACAGGTTGGGGATAACCTGCGTACACCCCATTATGGCCAGATATTTCATTGTATTTAATATTTTCCGAGTTAAGAAAAAGATAACTGGATGTATTCATTGTTATATATCCTTCATGGTAATTATATCTTAACGTATTATTTTGATTTTCAGTTGAAATAGATTTAAAAATGGTGTTGAAAACTCCAAGTTTAACTCTGCAATTTTTTATATATTTTGTGATGCAGAATGATTTGTATAATTGAAGGTTAATTCCAGTGATGGGTTGTAATCAAGATTATATATTAATGATTTTCTGATCGATTTGATTTGTTTGTATCTTTGCAGAAATAAAAATACATGCTAAGAGATAAGGTATATATAAATCAAATGGGAATTAAAGCATTAGATTGTGTTTTTTAACATCTTTTTCAGTATTTTTCATTTTTATGAGGGGTGGTAATGCTTAGAAATATATTTTATCAATGATATTTATGTCATAAAAAAGCGGCATATAATACCGCTTTAATTTGTTAATGATTTTTTGTGGTGAAATTAGCTGGGTATTTTAAACTAATTCACCAGTGGCCAATTTAATACGACCACACTGTCATTGTAATTATTATTGGCGTCATTTTCAGCACCAATAGTTACTGTTCCCGGTTTTCCATCAAGGGTATTATAGGAGTAACGGAGTTTACAGGGTTTGCCATCCCCGATAATCTCGATACAGATTTTACCTGTACCTGATGTATAAGCTTTGGTATCGGTTCCTTTGCCGGTGAATGTATCTACCAGAAGATCGTCAATATAGACTTTTACTGTTTGTTGATGGGTGGTTGTATTAGTATAAGCTATCAGGCCAAATCGAATACTTTGAGGTAACTGGAAGCAATATTTACCGCCGTCACTAGTGCCACATTCTCCGGCGCAATTGGAGGGTTTGGTAACCGGGAGACAAGGATCTTTAACTTGTGTCATTTTCCACAGGCCGGTATAAGGTTTGCGGAGGTTATTAGCAGAAGTATATACATGACATACTGTTTCAGGGACTCCAACCCAACCATTAGTATCGAGAAAGCCTCTGGTTCCCCAACGGTTATATAGCGTAATACTTTCATCTTCTTTGATTTTTCCATCAATAGATGGCATGTCAGAATAAATAATCCACTCTAATGTCTCTGGACGAATATTTTTATCTGATGTGTGTATCGGGTATATTTCTCCTTCTGGAACCTGTTGATTTGATGCTGCATAATGGCCTAAGTAGCCGCCATCACATTGATAAAGATTGTGGAGTAAAATAGTATCGTTGTTAATAACTTCACTGCCGACAGATTTGCCCGTTGCTGATTCAATTCGCCAGAATGTTCCGGCTTGAGTAGTGGTTATCACAGTATATTTTCCATCTGAAATACCGCTCGTTCCATATACACTAAGATATCCACCATCCCAGTTTCTGAAACTATTTAATATTTTTACGGTATCACCATATTTAAGTATATTCGCCATAATTTCTCCAGAAAGTTTGTTATGTGTTTCTGATCGTTGATATATCCCTTGAAATTATTCTGAGCTCATCCTATTACCGCCCAATAATTCTTTAAGTTGAGCCATTGTGATAAATAGGGGGGCTTCACTTTTTGTGATTCTTAGTCGGGATAGCAGTAGCGATAAACGCTTGCCGATTGAGTATCAACCCTAATGATTATTTTGGTAAAGACAGTGCCTTTGTTACTTACTTCTGACAATGAATAGGTTGTTGAAATTGTTGCTGCTTGATTATTCTGCTTTACCATTACTAGCTATCCCAAGTCTGATTACGTCAGGCTCTTACTGTGATGATACATAGTGCTTTTTTTTGCTCTGCGTGTGATGTAAATTGCTTACTGTGTCGATGAAATTTAAGCCAACAGAAATTGGGACTCATAATGTCGAAGTTAATTGGAAATAATCAGATAGTTATTATTGCAATGGTTGTCGCATTAGTTCAGTTTATTAATGCGTTAGAGTACATGATGGTAACGCCGCTTTTTGTTTATATGTCGAAAGATTTTCACATGCCGGTTACGATGGCGGGGGTTATTGCCGGTGCTTATGTTTTCTCCTCGGTATTTTCTGGCCTGACATCCTTTTTCTTTATTGATCGTTTTAATAAAAGAAAGGTTCTCATTTTAAACACCCTGCTTCTTGGCCTGATTACGTTCCTGACGATTTTCTCCTCAGAACCATACCAACTTATTCTGCTACGTATCGTTGCCGGTCTGTTTGGTGGGGTGACATTGGGAGTAGGAATTGGCATCTTACTGAATAACTCCCCGGAAAGTATGCGGGGAAGGGTATTGGGAATTGCGTTTTCATCTTTTTCATTTGTGAGTATTTTAGGTATACCGTTGTGTTTATATTTGGCCGAGAGTTTTAATTGGAAAGTCTCTTTTTTACTGATCGTTATTTTATGTATCGTGAGTTTGCCTCTGATCCTCTTCTTTATCCCAGGAACAGAGAAAGTAAAAAATAATCAGAACAAAATTGTGCTGACCAAAAAAATAACATTAGCTGGAATGGCAAGTGGCGTCAGTAATTTTAGTCCCTTCATGCTTATTCCGATACTTGCTCCGCTATTAACCAATGTATTTTATATCCCGGAAAATCAAGTTTCACTGGTATTCTTTTGCGGTGGTATTGCGTCTTGGTTGGGTACTTATTTAACCGGGAAACTTTGCGATAGATACCCTCCTCAGAGAATTACCATTGCCGCGGCGACGTTATTTATTGTTAATATTTTTCTGGGATTAACGGGAAAAATAAATGGATACGTTTTCTTCTCACTTTTTATGTTCGCGACTTATGTACAGGTGATGGCTGCAAATGTGCTCGCTTCTTATGCCTCGACCCCTGAAAACCGAGCAGGTTTTGGTGCCCTCCAGATGGCATTTTCCAATTTAGGCGCCGGCGTGGTGTTCTTCTTCTCCTCCATTTTCTTAGATGGTAAGGAGATTATTGCTGAGAACGTGCGGCCTATTTTCATACTGACTATGGTTAGCGCTCTGGTATTACCTATATACGTAATAAAATTAGCCCGGATGATGAAAAGAGGGGCGAAAAATTTAATGGATAATGCTTACCATAGCAATTAAGGGAAAATAACGATAGATATGTGAGCTGGCCTTAATGATAAAATATAGATTTTGCGCTATATTTTAATTTAAGGCTAATCATTGATATAAGAGGGTAGGCGTGATTAATAAGAGGTTAATGTTATTTTAAGTGTAATGTCACAGGGGGAAATTAATGTTGAAAGGATAATTTAGGTCAATGCTGGATTATAGTGTGCGAAAGGATGAAGTTATTATATACCCGTTATCTTTCAAGTTGCCTCTTTGTTGGCTGCACTCACCCCGGTCAGATAGTTATCTATGCTCCCGGGGATTCGCTCCTTTGCCGTCGCGATGCATCTTGAAATCCATAGGGTATAAATCCTATCAAAATTATTATTTAACTTACTAATTGATATAGGTGAATAAAATGGAAAGAAAATTAAGTAACACTCAGAATAAACCAGCTATTAATATTATCGCAGGAGTAACAAATATTAAATCTATTTATAATAAAATGCCGTGTAAAGTTGTCGTTGAACATGGATATGTTGCCAGGAAAAGATTCTCTGTGGATAAAATGTCTGAATGGCATGGCAATTTATGGGCTCCCTGGATAGGTGATAAATATGAACCTAATAAAGCCATTCATATCTATACTGAAAGAGGATTTAAATCTGAATTTGAATTTAATATTTGGATATTTCAGGATTATTGTAATCCACCGAATGAAAACGCGGTTAAGTATTCTATAAATAGGGAATTCACTTACGATAATGCATTAGAGATCCCTGGTAATAATCGAGGTGGAGGAAATAAGATACTGACGTTGAATTTTAATGATAATAATATTGATCTGGAAATGATATAGCATTATGAGATATTGAATATATCGGATAACGTGCTGTACCAATAGACATTTGTTGAAATGAAAGCATTTCTCCGCGTGTTGTTCAGTATTTTTGATTGTCTTGTCGATAGTTCGGATGGTTGACTATTAGGCAAGTTTTTATTTGAACTAATAATTAAATTATTGAAATGCTGATACGCGTAGAAATCGTTTATCTCTCTAATACCTATCTCATTAAATTATTTCGTTTACCGTTTATTGTAATAAAGAACAAATCTGCTTAATGAAGTGAGTTGTACTGCGTATAGGTTAATACGCTGGTTGATGGAGATATTGATACAATTAATAATCAATATCATTTGAGTAAAAAAGATAAAATAAAGTCGTGAAATAATAACAATTATCCGATATTTATTGCATATTTTTACTGGTTATTACAGATTATTACAATTTGTAACAAATTAAGAATTAAAAATAGTAACAATTATAATTGGTTACGAAATGTCATTAAGAATTTCCTGGATTTTATTTATTTTTATTTAATTTTATCTTGTTTAACTTCTGTTGAGGTTGTACCTCTTATTATCTATATAAGATTAATTTTTTCTTTGTTGGATGTTTTCTACGGTAATTCTTTCGTTAGCGTGAGTATAGTTTGAGGTTATTTTGCATCGGTTGTTTTGTTAAGCCATTCGTCAATTGAGATGCCATTATTCATTCCCTCATATTTGCTGTTTGTCTAATTATCGGATTCATAACTATCTGATAAAGCTTGTTATTTCATAAAAATGTCATGCCGTGACACATGATGTTTTTATTCTGTTTTTGGTAGTAAGGAGCCATCAATGACTGCAAGTTTTCAAAATGAAGTCTCTAAGTCGCGTTGCGTATTAATATTAAATTGGATTTACATACTGGCGGTGCACGGAAAAAGGTTGAGCTACCGTTGGAATTACTGGTCATGGGTGATTACAGCAACGGGCAGGAACAGCGCTCACTCTCGGAACGAGAAAAAGGTTCTATAAATAAAAACAATTTTGACAGCGTATTAGCTGAATTTAGCCCCTCACAATTTCAGCAACAAGCGCGTTGGGAGGCACTGACCAACAACTGTATTGCGTCTGGGGCTGATTCATCCCTGGGGTTTCCTTGAGGAGGATCTATGAACAAAGAGATTTTAATTGATGACCTGATGCCTGACATTGGAATGTTAGTCATTGCGCTAAAAAGCGGTGATAAATCGATGCACGGTGAGGCGTTATATCAAAAAGGGGTGGAGTTGATAGAAGAGGCTCGGCAGCAATTAAGTGCAAGTGGTATCAGCGAAGAGCACATGGCTCACATCATCTATGCCTTGTGTGCGTTGCTGGATGAAACCATAATCAGACGCCCTGAGCGGAATAATGGCTATGAAACTTGGTCGAAAACGCCGTTGCAGACACTATTTTGCAATAGCAACCATGCTGGAGAACGGCTGTTTGAACGTATACGTCAAGTGTTGAATCAACCACAACCCTCTCTGCTGGTATTAGCGGGTTTCCAGCGTGTATTGGCATTGGGCTTTCAGGGGGGTGACTTGGAAAAAATTTCTCAGGAACGTCAGTCATTACTGGATATCTTGACTGATCGTGCCGGGGTGATGGTGGTGCAACCCCATCAGATGATACGCGTCAATGCAGACTGTCATCAGGGCCAATGTTGGCGTGCACGCTCTCCGTGGTTTTGGGGGTGCTTGGCCATAGCCGGAGTAACTTTGGTGTGGTGCGGTCTGCGTCTCTACCTTCAGCAATATTTGTCTGTTGGGTAAGGCTAAGGAGAGCAAATTGAGTTGCGTATTAAAACGAATGTTGTGGCTTTTAGCTGGTGTTCTGGCGGCGCTGTTATGTCTATTTTTTCTCCCGTTAGGGAATGTATCAGTTGCATTGTGGTTGGCTGCGATCTTGATGGTAACGGTGATTGCCTGGTGGTGGGTGGGATGTACCACACTTGAAATATCCCATCAGGCCAGTATTTGCCGTTTGATGGCGGCATTACCTGCTGCTTCGTGGCGCCAGCCTGTGGTGCTAACCTGCGGAGATAGCGTGGCAACCCTGTTTGCGGAAGAACCGGTACGCTTCACGCCACAGGGCTGTTTTATCTGTGTGCCGAAACAAAGTGAGATGAGTACGCTGGTAGAAGCGATTATTGCAGCCAGACCTGATTGGTGTAGCCAGATCAGCGTGTTATTAACACTCTTTCCTGAACAGCAATGGGATCACGTGGTGATGGCGGCAAAGATCAGGGAACTTCGCTATCAGGTTGATCGTGTTACTCAGCTGACCGCTTGTCATACACCAGTATTGATCGCCAGCTATCTTGATGGCGATATTAGCCCGTGGTTCGAGCTACAGGCAGATAGCTCGACAATGACGGTATGGGGAGAAAAACATGCCGCTGTTGGGATGAATATCTGGTTGACCGAAGGAGATGCACAGCAACGCGTCACACGTTTACAACAAGCGATTGTGGCGGCGGCATGGCAACGTTGGATGGTAGAAAACATCTTGAACGAATGTCGATCCCTGGAGCTGGCCAGTCGGCCTTGTTACCCGATAGCAATGGCGCTGACGTTTTTGCCACAAACGCCACAGACAGACAGCTTATGGACGAAATGGCTGGTCGATCGTACCACTTTACCCCGCATTAGCCACAGCATTGCTGAGGCGGTGAACTTATCGCCGTTTCCCAATGCTATGTTACGCCTGTTGCCACATCATGTTGGCCATACACCGCACCGACGAACGGTCATCTGGGGCATCGGCCTACTGAGCGGGTTTGTTTGTCTGGCGTTGGCCTCCAGTGTCTGGAACAACTTGCGCCTGTTACGCCAGATACGCAGTGATTTACAGCATTATCAGGTAGTTGACGTGAAAGATAGCGACGCAAAAGTTCAGGCTTACCATCAACTTAAGCTCGATGCGACGTTGCTGGAAAAATATCAACGTGATGGCGAGCCGGTGCGTTTAGGGTTAGGGCTCTATTTAGGTGATCGCCTTTATACGCCATTGATGGCTGTGATCAACCATGCGGTGTTACCGGTATCTTCGCCTC
Source organism: Photorhabdus kleinii (assembly GCF_025384885.1). Classification (NCBI taxonomy): domain Bacteria; kingdom Pseudomonadati; phylum Pseudomonadota; class Gammaproteobacteria; order Enterobacterales; family Morganellaceae; genus Photorhabdus; species Photorhabdus kleinii. The sequence continues at coordinate 29,084 of NZ_JAJAFY010000040.1, read as the reverse complement.
CTGTACCGAAGAGTGGCAAGCCGTTGCCACAGACATTGAACCTGAGCAGCATGTCACTGTTTGACGTTGGACAGTCACGTCTTAAGCCAGAAGCGGCCAAAGTGCTGGTGAACGCATTGATCGAGATTAAAGCTAAACCGGGCTGGATGGTGGTGATAACAGGTCATACTGATTCAACCGGTGATGCTGCAAAAAACCGCGTACTGTCGCTGGCGCGGGCAAAAGCAGTACGAGATTGGATATTACAAACCAGTGATGTATCGCCGACTTGCTTTGTCATAAAAGGTGAAGGTGCAACGCGGCCGATCGCTACCAATACAACCGCAGCGGGGCGTGCTGTCAATCGTAGGGTTGAAATCAGTCTGATGCCGCCGAGGGTGGTCGCCTGCCAACGACCAGAAAATCACTTGGGCTGATGAAGACGTCAACACCATTCACTCTGATGTTTGGCATGAACGGAATCAGACTTAACACGCTAACAGACTGCCATACGCGGGTATGGCAACTCTTTTAATTCAGTGGATGAAGTGTTTGTTAAACGTAAAACTGGCCGGGATAACCTCGCCAGACAGATAAATTTTTACCTGAGAATGGGGGCATTTCAAACAACAAGCGACGGGTAAGCATTCGTTAGGCGATAGCTATGGCGAAACACTGCTCACTTGTTGAATGCAGCCTAACTTCTCAATGACAACTGGGACTTTAATATGGATACCGTATTTACTGCACTATTAAGCCGCTTAAACTCCTATTGCGCGCGGGCATTGGAAGCTGCCGCTGCATTTTGCCAGACACGGGCACATGCTGAAATCACGGTGGAACACTGGTTACTCAAGCTGCTTGAGGGCGGCGAAGGCGATATTACGGTGATTGCTCGACGTTATGAGTGGGATATGGATGTGTTATGGCAGTCGTTGCTGACTACAATTAACCGTTTGCCACATAGCATCAATCAACGCCCGCGGTTATCAAGCGACCTGTGTAGTTTGTTACAGGTTGCCTGGTGTGTTGCTTCTCTGGAAGAGGGTAATGAATCTATTCGCTCGGTGCATCTTTTGCAGGTGCTGCGCGGCCAACCGGCTTGGTTACGTATTCACCATACCTGGCCGTTACTCAACTTGAATGTGACGCAACTACAACGTTTGCGCCCGTTGCTGGATCAACAATCGGACGAGCGCCCGGAGATGGAGATAGCTGCGTGTCTGACGGCGGATGGATCAATCGCTGAAATTGAGGATAGCGACACAGATAAATATGCGCTTAATTCTCAGCCATTATCATCGGCTTTGCAGAACGTATTGGACAAATTTACGCTGGATATCACAGCCAGAGCCGCTGAGGGGGGATATTGATCGCGGCTTTATGCGCGACGGTGAGGGGCGCGAGATCGATTTTCGTCATACCGTAATCTTAATGATCTCTAATTTGGGCAGTGATCAGCTGATGGCGTTATTGGCACAACAGCCTGATGCTCCGAACGCCGCATTGCATGAGCTGTTACATCCGATGTTTCGCGCCCGTCAGCTTCAGGCGAGTAAAACCGTGCTGCCGGGCCATGCCCATTACCGGCTTGAAGTCCGGCGCTGCACTCCCTTGCAGGCTATGGGAGTTTTTGTTCGCCACCCGAAGGTGATCCTTGCAGGCGATAGGAGCATCAAGATAACAAGAAAGGTATTAACAATATCGTCGCATTGGCACACGTTATGAAAAAACCGCAAGAAACTATATAGCTATGGTGAAATTAGGCTGTATCCGTTTATTTCTTAAGACGATTATTTAATTGAGGGACACTGCCTAGTATATTTTCTGTTTTTTTCACTGTCATTCATCGCCTTAGCAGCTTCCATAATACTGTAATTTTGGTCAAGGAGTGACTGGGCAGATTCCCGTTTGAATTCAGGGATAAAACTTCTTTTCATCATGTCACCTGTTTGATTGTTGAAGTGAAAATATCACCTTTATTACGGTGACCAAAATTACTGTGCCACATCAGTATGGTGACTGTCTTTGTAGATAAAATAATAAAATCCGCGTGAATATAATAAATATCCGGTAAGGATTTTTATTAATAAGCGAATTATTTGTTATAAAATTAAGATCTAAGCTATGCTTATAAAGAATGTTGGGAAATTATGATCTTTATATTTGATTCCTTTTAATAACGTTGTTGGAATATATTTCTTGATTATATTCAATATAACCAAAAGTTATATTCTATAGAGGAATCAGACATACATTAAACTGTCACATAAGCCAGCTGGTGATTAACTTTGGCATATCACTGGTTTTAAACGGTTTGACATACTGATGGTAAGAGCACGTGCTTGGAATATGTCTCGTCGCCAACAATCGGGTTAATTAGGCGTATAAGTTTGTTTGGGTAATGGGTGATGAAAGCTTTCAGGTTTCTCTATGTTGTACTTTGCCCCTCCTATTCTATTGTCATTCTATGAAAATATAACCTAACGGTTAATCCATAACATCATGGTTTTCAACCTTTTTTAAATACGGTGATTATTGCTGAACATTTATTTTATTCTCTGATTAGCCAGAAAATATGAATTTGTATAGTGAAATTATAAAGTAATCTGGTATTATAATTTTTTGCAAATGTAACACCGGTATATTATTGATTTTTACGTGAAGCGGTTAATATTTTTCGTAAATGCTGACAAAAACTGTCACTAGTTTATGAATAATGCTTGTTAGGGGTAATCGTGTTTTTCCGTGAATAGCAATAATATATACCCTATGGATTTCAAGATGCATTGCGACGGCAAGGGAGTGAATCCCCGGGAGCATAGGTAACTATGTGACTGGGGTGAGCGAGTGCAGCCAACAAAGAGGCAACTTGGAAGATAACGGGTATAAATAACGATAGGAATAGTTCAGATGAAATATGCCTTTATTACCGGCGCGACAGGAGATATTGGTTTCGCAATTACAGAAAGATTATCTGAGGATGGTTTTGAACCAATATTATTATCGCGTACTCCTGAGCGTCTTGATAGTGCAATTGGCAAGTTACGCAATAAATATGGTAGTCAATTTGCAAAGAAAATAGTTTGTGATGTCTCTAATCATGAAGATGTTAAAAAAGCGTTTGACCAACTGGAGCTTGAAGATAATAAGCTGACAGTACTTGTGAATTGCGCTGGAATTTCTGGTGGAGGTATTACTGCTGAAATAAGCCCACAAACTTGGCAAAATGTCATAAATGTTAATTTAAATGGCACTTATTTTGTTATACATGAAGTTTTGACAAGAAAATTAATGTTATCTGGCGGCAGAATTATCAATATTGCCTCAACCGGTGGGAAACAAGGTGTTATTCATGGTGCGCCTTATTCTGCTTCTAAGCATGGTGTTGTCGGCCTGACTAAATCCCTGGGGCTTGAATTAGCACGCAATGGTTCAGGCGTTACGGTTAACGCAGTTTGTCCTGGGTTTGTTGAGAGTGAAATGGCGGAACGTGTTAGAGAACATTACGCCAGAATTTGGGGCACTGATGTAGCAGAGGCGAAAAGAAGGGTAGAAGAGCGTGTTCCTATCGGAAGATATGTTGAACCTAATGAAGTGGCTGAAATGGTTGCTTATCTTGCATCCCCTCTCGCCGGGGCTGTAACCGCTCAAGCACTTAATGTGTGTGGTGGGTTAGGTAATTACTAATTATGGGCGGTATTTCTTTATCATCTGATTTTTTTGATCTTTGGATTATAAAAATCGACGATATTGATTTAGTGTCTATTGAACAGTTAATTCACCGTTCTGATATAGTTCGCCATAATCAAATTTGTTTAGCGGATAGAAGAAAAAAATTTATATTTAGACGGGCTGCATTACGTTATGTTTTAAGTCAATATTTATCTGATTATGAAATCATAACGAATGATAATGGTAAACCTTATATATCCACGGAGCAAGACTTCAAATATTATTTTTCACTGAGCGCTTCAGGAAACTATTGTGCCATCGGTTTTAGCTCAAGTGAAATAGGTGTTGATATTGAAGTCACTCCTTCTAAGATAAAATTTTCTGAAATTATTGAACGTTTTATTAAGGATAGGGAGTTGGAATATATGAAAGGTGTAATGTTAAAGCAACGATTAGGAGTTAGTCCCGGATTTCAGAATTATTATCATTTAATGACATTATACTATTGGGTTAGACTTGAAGCATATATTAAATTATTTGCTTCGACTTTACATGAGAAATTATTGGCTAATAACCCTGATTCTGTTAAAGATATGAAAGAATTAGAGGCGAACACGTTATTGATTCATCATCAGCAATTTGTTTGTGCCTTATCTCAAAAGAAGGTAATTTCTACACCAAATATCAAGGAAATAAACTATTCCGACATTATAAGGAACAAAGATGAGTAATATTATTGACTTAAGTGTTCCTATAGACTGTGATTTTTGGGAACCTGAGAAAGTAACCAGGGGAATCGTTGATCATAAAGAAGGAGCCAATAAATTAGGTGAGAGTTATTTGTATTTCCATACCAGTTCATGGTGGAAAAGAGCCTTTGTAAAACTGTTTAAACGTAAAAAGTTGATCATTGATCACAATGATTTTCCTGATGGTATGGGATTATCACTGATGTATTATCAATTGACCACGCATACCGGAACGCATATTGATGCTCCTTATCATTATGGGTGGCATGAAGGGCAAGATCAGCCAGCAACAATTACTGATATTCCTTTGGATTGGTTTTATAGTCATGGTGTGTTACTCGATTTTAGTCATGATAATCAATCAATTGATCAGCAATCTGTAGAAAGTCAATTAAAAAAAATTAATTATAAAATAAAAGAAAATGATATTGTCCTTATCAATACCGGAGCTGATAAACTTATGGGGGCAAAATCCTATTTTACTCACTATAGAGCGATTGAAAGTAGCGCTGTTCAATGGTTAGTAGAGCAAGGGGTAAAGATTATTGGGACAGATGCATTTAGCTTTGATCGGCCATTTATAGAGATGATTAACGACTATAAGAAAACTGGGAATAAAGATTGCTTATGGCCATCTCATTTTATCGGACGGGATTATCCTTACTTACAGATAGAACGGCTTTGTAATTTAACCAGTATTCCTAAACCTTATGGGTTTAAAGTGTGCTGCTTTCCAATAAAATTAGAGAAAGCAGATGCTTCATGGAGTCGAGTGGTTGCAATATTATAATAATATATAACTATATGATAGGACGGGGAAATATGAGCAGAAAAGAGACTTCAAGATCATACAATTAAATCTAATGTCCAATATGCCTGAGCATGTCTTAGATATTTAAAAGAAGGTGCTTAAGGTATGAGTTGTGTATTGCATGATTTATTTGTATCGAATCCACAAAGATACAGCTCAGTGTAAATTAATGACTAGAGGTAGAGTAGATACGCCGTTTGATCGAAAATTCCCATGATCAAGGCGATATATAAGATATAAGTTAGCAAAAGATATATTATCTTGGCTATGTTGTTTGGTTATATTGTACTGTACTGTGAGCGGGTATGTCGGCTCTATGATAATAAATTTGTCATCTCCTTTCTGGATGATTTTTAAGAATAAATTGAGATATTAATAAAAAGCTTAATTATTCTATCCATGTGCAGAGCGAAGGGAGTTAACTTAGTTTGGTTTAGACTGGAGTATTCATATTATTCTTGCAGCTTAAATAGATGAAAGAACAGTGAAGAACCAAATAAGTATTTAAATAGAGTGATGATTTGGTGCTTATTTTAAAGAATTTTGGTTAGGAGATGAAAATCAAATATATATGACAAATATGATTTTATAGATAAATAAAGTAGTTTAATATCATTACTTACAGATAATGATTTTCTTAAATGAAAATGGGTAACTTTTATATTAATAAAACTTGCCTGAGTAAATGTTTATTCTATTTCTATCGAGATAATTATTGTGATAATAAATAACAGAAATGAATCTCAACCACGTAGAGTTGTGGTGACAGGGCTAGGTGTTGTTGCACCGACAGGTGTTGGCGTTAATGAATTTTGGAACAATATTCATAACGGGAAATCGGGAGTGAGTAAATATGAGTGGGGAAGAGAAAAATTTGGCTTTAAAAGCGGAGCAATAGGACAAGTTTACGGTAGTGATGGCAATAACAAAGAATTTGTTCTGAAAAGTGAGCGTAAATATCTTCAGTTTGCGCTAGAAGCCTCTGAGATGGCAATGCAAGATGCAAACTTAAAACCCTCAGACATTGATGGCCGGCGTTTTGGTGTTGCGATAGCAACAGCGATTGCCGATGCTGCGGGAATGGAAGAGTGTTTACTCAGGATCACTAAAGGGGGCAAAGAGAATATTCACCCTGATTTAATTAAATCAGAAGATTATGACAGCTTTGATTTCAGCTCTGCCGCAACTTCTGTTGCGAAAAAATATGGTGCGTCTATGTCCGTCAGTAACATATCAACCGGATGCGCGGCAGGACTTGATGCATTGGGCATTGCGATGGAGCATATCCGTTATGGCAGAGCGGATATTATGCTGGCTGGCGCAAGTGAAGCGCCACTTTGTCCACTCTCTATCGGCTCTTTTGAAGCTTTAGGGGCACTATCATCAAGAGAGTTGGAAAATCAGCAAGCAGCGACTTGCCCTTTTTCCCTTGAGCGGGATGGATTTGTGATTGCTGAGGGGTGTGGAATATTAATTTTAGAGTCTTATGAACACGCTAAGCAGCGTGGAGCACATATCTATGCTGAATTAGCAGGGTATGCATCCGTCAATAATGCTTATCATATGACTGACTTACCCGCGGATGGAATGGCAATGGCACGATGTATTGATATGGCGTTGAAGGATGCCCAGATATCGCCATCAACGGTAAATTATATTAGTGCTCATGGTAGCTCTACAGCGCAAAATGATATTAACGAATCAAATGCGATTAAGTTTGTTCTGGGAGAAAGTGCATTTGATATTCCAATTAACTCATTAAAGTCAATGACAGGTCATGCTTTAGCTGCCGCTAATGCGATAGAGTCTGTAGCATTATGTCTTGAAATAGAAAAGCAGTATGTTCACCCAACAATTAATTATCAAACGCCGGATCCTAATTGCGATTTAGATTATATTCCTAATCAAGGTTGCTCATATCCAATTAAGACCGCGTTAAAATTATCAAGTGGTTTTTCTGGTATTCACAGTGTTATTGTTATGAGGGCAGTAGACAATGCGTAAAAGAGTTGTCGTTACCGGTGTTGGTGCGATACATCCTGATGGCGATGATGTCACCGCTATAAAATCAAAAGTCATTCAGAAGTTATTGGGCCAAGAATCGAAAAATAATACGACCGCAAGTTCTGTAATAAGAACATTGAGTGATTTCGATGGCGCGAAATATATCAATAACCGCTTAAGACGTAAAATTGATGAATTTTCGGTTTATGGTATCGTCGCCGTTGAAATGGCATTAAAAGCGAGTAGATTGGATGTAGATAAGCTTGATCCTAATCGCGTTGGAATATATGTCGGAAACTGTTTTGGTGGATGGCAACATATTGAGGATGAAGTTAAAGCGCTCCATATTGAAGGCATAAAGGGAATGGGACCTTATGTTGCCACGGCATGGTTCCCTGCGGCACTTCAAGGGCAATTGTCACTGCTTTATGGTTTTAGTGCGCAATCTAAGACGTTTTCTACCTCCGATGTGGCAGGGATGCAAGCAATAGGCTATGCGGCGGAAGCAATTTCTAATGGTGTTGCGGAAGTGATGTTATGTGGTGCGTCGGAACATCTTTCCAGCCCATTAGTTAAAAATTTACTGGAGAAAACGTCAAACCAGAAACACTCTGAGGTTTTTGGCGAAAAACGGCCAGGAGATTTTTCGGAGGGCGCTGCATTTCTGGTGCTGGAAGAGAGACAACACGCTTTAGAGCGTGGTGCTTCGATATTGTGTGAATTAACCGGTTTTGTTGATTATTTTGCACCTGATAAAAATACAAGAAATAATACCTTAGAATATACCGCTGAACTATTCAACCATAATGAGAATGCTGTGTTTATTATGGATGGAATATATGATGATGAAAAAGAAATAACGAGTAAGGCTTTCTCAAATAAAGAGATAAAAACATCATTTATAAATCTGAGGCCTTATTTGAATAATCAATTTTCAGTCAGTGGCGTGATTGATTCAGTCCTGGCGTCATCATTCTTGTCAGAAAGTCATGGGGATGGGGAACAACAATCTAATAAAATTAATGAGTTTTCAAATGCTAACCAAATAATAATTCAGCGTTTCAGTAACCAAGGTCATGTATGTGCGTTGAGTTTTTCAGCTATTTAATCTCTAAAATATGTAATTACGCGAGGAAAAATATATGAATAATAATCCAGAAGTAAAAATAAAAACGATTTTGTCTCTTTTTCTTAACATTAATATTGATGATTTCAATATGGATGCAAACCTTGCTGATGCCTATGATATGGATTCCACGGAATTAGCTGATTTGGCAAAAGAGATTGAGAAAGAGTTCGGTATTTCCGTGACGAAAAGTCAATTCAGTCATTGGGAAACAGGAAGAGCGGTTCTTGATTTCGTCTCATCAAGTTTAAACGATAAAAATTAACTGCTAATTAAAGGGAAACAGAAATGAAACTAATCTCTATGTTGTTACATTCAGGGCGTGATAACTTACATCATGATTGTATTATCACTAAGGATTATCACTATACAAGAAAAGAGGTAATATCTTCTGTTTCCCATTTAATTGATGATTTACTTAGTCGAGGAGTTAAAAAAGGTAATAAAGTCATTGTTATATTTGAACATGATGAATTAGGTATTTTCTTTTTAGCTGCGGCTAGTGCTATGGGGCTGCATTTATTAATGCCCTATAATTTATCATCAGCGACAATCGATGAATGGATTAATTTTACCAATGAAGTGCAATATGATTTTGTGGTTTACCTTAAAAAAGATAAACATTTTGTTGGAAGATTAAAAGAAAACAACATTAATGTGATTGATATTTCAGATCATAAGATCCGGGTCAGTGATGGTATCGCGGAAACTCCAATGATAACTTATTCTCCGCAATCTATTGCTAACTTTATTGTCCTGTTCACCAGTGGAAGTACAGGTAAACCGAAAGCCATTAGTATTTCAGAATCATTAGTATGTCGACGAATTTATTCGGTGACAGAGAAATTAAAGTTTACTCAAGATGCTAAAATATTCATGTCAGGTTTGTTGAATAATACAACGGGAGTGATTTTTTCTTTCGGTTCATTATTACATCAATCAACACTTTTTATACCGGAAGACAGAAATGTAGAGAGATGGCCTGATTATCTTTCTCGCAATAAAATAACTCATATTATGTTACGCCCAGAATCGATGAAGTTATTCGTTAAATCAACCGCAGAACATAATATCGATCTCTCTGACTTACAGGTTGTTGCTTATGGTGCCGCAGCTATGCCGCCTAGCGTACTGGAGAAAGGGCGTCAATTAATTGGCTGTGAATGGATGCAGGGATATGGGTTAAGTGAAACTTATGGTCCTTTCTGTTGGGTAGATGAGCAAGATCATCTTGATAAAAGATATCTCAATTCAATTTATTGTGTTGGCAAAATTGATAATACATTGGAGGTAGCGGTTAAACCTATTATAGGCTCATCTGATAATATTGGAGAAATTATAATAAGGGGTGAAAGTATTATGGAAGGATATTATGACGTCCTTTCTGGAGAAATAACGCCTCCTGATGAGTGGTTTTCCACCGGTGATCTCGGTTATATAGATGAAGAGGGGTATTTAATTTTAAAAGGACGTAAGCAAAATACTTTTATGAGTGCTAACGGACATAGAATTTATCCTGAAGAAGTTGAATCTATTTTATCCCGGATACCCAATGTGAATGTGGCTACGGTTGTTGGTTTTTCTTTCCATGAAAATGGTGTTGCTATTGATCAACCGGTTGCCTGTATGAGTGGCGAGATATCGAAGAAATCATTACCTGAAATTGAAGATATTATTTCATCATTTTTAAGTCGTAAATTAAGTCGGGAAAAGTGGCCGGACTGGTTCTATGTTACTGATGAATACTTTCCAAAGAGCCATAATGATAAGATATTGAAAGCAGAGTTAATTAAGTCAATCGATCCTAAAAAACTATTTACATTGAGGAATCAATAATGAATTATGTAGAATCACATTCAATTATTTGTAATGCTCAGGTAGAAAATGTATATCAAATCATTTTAAATTCTGACAAATGGCCGGAAATATTTGAGCCTTGCCAGGAAGTAAAAGCTCTCTTTAGGGATAACGAGGGTGAAAAAATAGAGGTCAAAGCTTTACTTAACGATATTTTAATGCAATGGGAATCAAATCGTAAATTTTATCCAGAAACATTCAGTATAAAATCAAAACTGAATCCCCCAATGACATTAGTTAAAGAAATGGAAACGTCATGGCGCGTGGTTAAAATCAATTCTCAGCAATGTGTGCTGTTGTTGGAGCATTTATATGATCTTGAGTCTGAAATAGCCGGGTTAATTGATGGTGTTGAAACAATAGAGCAGGCACACCAATTTATTAGTAAAGCTATTGATACTAATTCAGTTAAAGAGCTCAATAATATAAAAAATATCGTCGAATCAACAGAGGGCGTGGGAAAAGTATTAAAAGGAACGATTACTCACTCAGTCGTATGTGAAGCGCCGGCACAGCAGGTTTATACTTTGGTTAAAGATGTCTCTTGTTGGACAGATATTTTTTCATTCTGTGATGGTGCAGAAGTTTTAAAGAGATCAGGTAACGAAGAATTGGTTGAAATCAAAGCAAAACAAAATAATAAAGCAGTAAGTTGGCAAACGCAGCGATATTATTTTGATGCTATTTACCGGATTGATTATGTTATGCCTACACCGATGCCATTATTAAAAACAATGAATGGCAGATGGCAAATCATTCCTATTAATGATCAACGCTGTATTCTAACAGTACAAAGGAACTGGGGTTTATTAGAAGATGTCAGTGGTATCGTTGATGGTGTTGATAATCATGACCAGGCTAATTCCTTTATTATCTCATTTATCAATGATAATACTCGAATGGAGATGGATAGTATAAAAAGCCAGGTAGAAAGTCATAAAAAATCAAATTTATTAACTTTTACTGCGGGATATTATATTCCTCACCAGGTTGATGATGTTTATAAGATCTTTTTAAATATCGATGACTGGAGCAAGATATTACCGCATTGTGATTCAGTAAAAGTTATTTATAATGATGATAAACATCAAGAATTTAATATGGAAGTATCAACACCAAATGGAAATGAGACTTTCCGTAGTATACGATTCTGTGATGCGGATAATTTATTGATTGAATATTTTCAACCAGAGCCGCCTTTAGTATTAAAGTCCCATAGTGGCTCATGGCGTATATTAAGTAAAGGAAGTGGTTCGTTCATTGTTTCTAGTCATGATGTTGAGTTAAATCATGATTTATGTGCAGTTAAATTTGGTACGGAAGATAAAGTGAAACAACAAGAGATAGTAAAAAATGCTATTTCAGAAAATAGTGAGAAAATGGTTTTTGCCTGCAAAGAGTGGTTAGACACTCGTATTTAGTAAATCAAAGGAAAATAAGATGAATAATAAAAATAAACCCAATAGAATTTCGCCAGAACTTCTTGCTACTTGTGGTTATTTTATGCCAAGACTATTTTTCCTAAATTCTCAATATGCTCCCCAAGTTCATTGGGGAGATGTTGTTGCGGCATTGAGTCATTTTCCGGTGGGAAACTTAGACTTATCCTCTGAAGAGTTTTGGTATGAATGGATGATTAATTGGTCAAAAGTGGGTGATAGCTATATTAATATCGCTAACTCGGCTAAGAGTGAAGTCAGTCATGTTCGTGCTTTGAGGAGTGCCGCTGCCTGTTATCATTGGGCAGAATTTATGTATTTTAGTGATAGGAGTAGAAAGATACAGCTCAGAGAGTATATTCGTTCATGTTTTTTATCTAGTATAAAATATAGTGATTTGCTGGTTGAGCACCAATATATTGTCGTCGATAAATTTCATATGCCGTTCTTCCTTATATTCCCTAAAGGGTATAAAGAAGAAGAGAATCATCCTTTGCCTTGTGTTATTTTATCCAATGGATTGGATTCAATGACTGAAATTGAAATATTATCTTTGGCCGAGTTTTTCTTAGGGAAAAATATGGCGGTAGCTATATTTGATGGACCAGGACAGGGAATAAATCTTGGAAAATCGCCAATAGCTATCGATATGGAATTATATATTAGTTCTATAGTTAAATTATTAGAAGATGATACCAGAATTAATAGTAATCTTCTTTGTTTCTTAGGAATTAGTTTTGGTGGTTATTTTGCTCTACGCGTTGCGCAAAGAATTGGCGATAAATTTTGTTGTATCGTCAATTTATCCGGTGGGCCTGAAATAGCAGAGTTTGATAAGTTGCCAAGAAGGCTTAAAGAAGATTTCCAGTTTGCATTTATGCAAGATAATAGTCGTATGCAGTCTATTTTTGACGAAATTAAATTGGATATCTCTTTACCTTGTAAAACCAAGGTTTTTACTGTTCATGGTGAGTTAGATGATATATTTCCGATCGATAAAGTGAAAAAATTAGATCAATTATGGGGTGATAATCATAAGTTATTATGTTATGAATCAGAGGCTCATGTTTGCTTAAATAAAATAAACGAATATATGATACAAGTTTCAGATTGGGTTAGTGAACAATTTTGGCTAAATGGCTATAAAAAAGGCTAACTTGAAAGATAACAGGTATAACTGCCTATTCCATTAGAACTCATTATTGTGGACTATTATTTTGTAAGTTAATAGTGAATGTAGACAGCATGCAAGAATCATTGTGTATATAGTATATGAGAATGAGTTGCATTTCTTCTTATTTGAGATGTACTAACATGTATTTAAAAGTTAACATTTTTGTTTAAGTATTGTCTTGGTTCACTCTTTTTATAAAAAATGGGAAATGAAATAGTCTAATGGGATGGGCGTTAAATAGGGTTAAAGTATGAACATCAGGCTGTGAATAACTGTTCTTATATAGAGTTATAAAATTTTCACAGATTCATTAGATTATCCAGATGATTATTATTGACAGAAAAAATAATTATCAAATCTAAAACATAAAGTTATTAACCAACTGAGGTATTGTTATGGGTAAATATTGGTTTTGCCTTTATCTTTAGTAAACACAATAGTGTGCTTATGTTATATTATCGGTTGATATTAATAATCTGATATTAAAAATAAATTAAAGATAAGCTAAGGATTATTTATCTTGTCTAAAGAAATTTATTTTTTCAACAGAAGTTAAGGTTAGACCTATTTGGGTATGCCTTTTAGTTCCGCTGCTCTTTTACATTAGTAATAAAATCAAAACATCTTCCCAGGCATTACGAAGCGATATGTCAGAATAATAAGGCCATACTTTTTCTGCTGAGGTATTAACTGGCAATATGAGAATTGACTTTAATATTTGTGTTTTCTTATATCATTAATACATAGTAAGTTTACTTATGATAAGTTATCTTGTTGAGTGTGAATTTTATTTTTTGTATTAATTAACAGTATATTAAAATTTTAAATATTTGCGCTATGTATGATGTTAGACACTTACTTCAACCTTGTTTCGGCGTAATGCATCGAACATTTATTCTTGACAGATTTTGGTAATTATGTAAGACGGCAATAATATTTTCGTCAATCCTGACAATTGAGGGCTATATTAAATATAGGATTTCGAGTTGATGGTTTTATAGAGAAATCTCGCCATTGTTCCATGATAGATAATTAAGAATAAATAGCTATACCCTATGGATTTCAAGATGCATCGCGACGGCAAGGGAGCGAATCCCCGGGAGCATAGCGAACTATGCGACCGGGGTGAGAAAGCGAAGCCAACAAAGAGGCAACTTGAAAGATAACGGGTATATATTGGGTAACTGGCTAGTAACTCAATACTATTTATTCAGTAAAGCCTTTCCTATTTGATTTTTATTAAAATGAGGAGTACGGAAATGTCAAGAACCGAAAGACTTATAGTATTATTGCAATACTTGAGACAAAGAAGGTATCCTGTCAGTGGTAAATTACTCGCTAGTGATTTAAATGTAAGCTTGCGCACGCTTTATCGAGATATTGCTTTATTAAATAGTCAGGGGGCAAATATAGAGGGTGAACCCGGTTTGGGCTATATATTACGGCCCGGATTCATGTTACCTCCTTTAATGTTTACGATGGATGAAATTGATGCCTTAGTTTTGGGCAATAAGTGGGTTATTGAACAGAATGATGTTGTTTTGGCTAAGTCTGCTCATAGCTTTATATCTAAGATTGCCGCAGTATTGCCTGAAGAACAGCGTGATCAACTATATTATTCGCCAATGTTTGTAAAAACAGAAGGTTACAGCAAAGTTACAAATAATAACTTAATGTTATCTGATATCAGAAGAGCGATATACCATAAATCAAAAATAGTGATAACTTTTCTTGATTTAAATAATACACATACTGTGAAGACGACCTGTCCACTGTCGGTCTTTTTCAATAATGAATTCTTTTTAGTTTCTTGGTGTGAATTCAGTCATAATTTTCTTAAGTTACAAGTAGGAAAAATAGAGAAACTGGAAGTATTGTCTGAAAGATATATACAAGATAGAATATTATTACTAAAAAAATGGAGTGAGAAAGAGGGATTGTCTGATAATAATTTACCCTAAATAAATGATTACGGATGAGTAATTTATATGGGTATTTATCCTATACATGTTTAATTGTTCTTTCTATTAAGTATATAGTTGCAAATATAGAGTAAATTCTGATGATTATCTGGACTTTCTGCTGAGGGTTCGAAAAGTTTAGTGATTTTATTGGGTTTGCTAAAATTCGGTTTTGTTTGCTAAAAATTAGGGGTGAGCCCCTTAAAGGATCGAGTGGACAAGAACGATTATTAGGAAAAATCCGCCCTAGAGTGCCGATTGTGAATGGTAGGATAAATCACTTAATTTGGTAATCTGGGGCAACGAACAACATAGGCGAGCTTGTGATTGAGGATAATAAAGTTCAAGAATTTTCCCAGGGTAAGATTTTAATTCGATTAAACAAAGATCGTGATGCCATCACGATCTTTGTTTTGTCGACTTGCGAGCTTGTTTTTATGTAAGAGTGCTATCGATATTTTCCACATGATGCATTTTTCTTACATAAATAATGAAGTGGAAGAAAAGCTACCATTTCCATGCATCCGGGCTGGTGCCAGTGGGTAATACACTAATGCCAAAATCGCTAATCACAACAGCGACATAGATATCATCGTCATAACAATTTAATTGATATCTTCTCCCTTTTGCCGTCCATTGCCAATAATCATTTTTCCAACTTTCTGGATAGAATTCTTGGATAAGTGAAGCGGTTGCTGGATGTAACCCATCAACATTGAGAGTGCTCGTATTTCCAGAACTGCTCCAAATCACATCACCGATTAAGTTTTCATTGGTAAGATTAATAACGAAAAAATAATGATTATTAATTCCAAGCATTTCACCTTTTTCTTTTTCTTCAGTTTCTCTCATCTTCAACTCCTGGTTAATGGATAAAATGGATGATTATTATAGAAATAACAATAGTTTCTCTGATATTTCTATTTTTATTGTGATAAATGCAATAGCCTAACTAATAATTACCATAGGAATATAACCATAATAAATATATTTTTATTTGATATTGTTTTGTTTGGATGATTTTTATTGATCTGTTAGTTACAGTATTTTATTACTATTCTGGATGGTTTGTTGCCTATGAAATAATTGCATTTATGAATAGTAATCATAAATTATATATACCCTATGGATTTCAAGATGTATCGCGGCGGCAAGGGAGCGAATCCCCGGGAGCATAGATAACGATGTGACCGGGGTGAGTGAGTGCAGCCAACAAAGAGGCAACTTGAAAGATGACGGGTATATAATGTATTTTTATATTAGCGTGAAAATACAGAATATAAAGTATATCATCATGAATGTTTTACATGAATATTAAGTGAAGGTTAATTGTACATTGGAAAATGGTTTGACTTGATGATGTTGAAATTCATGAAGTCACTGTTGATTTGTCAGCCATCGGTTGTTCGAAATTTACATTGAAAATATCGAAGAAATAAAAGATTCTATCTCTCTTTTTTTATATTTTTTAACAGTTTGTTATCTTGTTTTTTTATTCATGGCAAACATGGTAGGAATGGCATAATCAATATGTCTACGCCTGATCCTGTAATGGGAAAGAATATTTTTAATATTCTTTCCCTGGATGAAGTTATTACGCTACAGAGTATCTACGTGTCATTCTTCTGTAATTTTCTACTCTTCCTGTCATGACATTTTCTATGCCAGACAATATTCCAGAACAATTATGACAAGCAGGGAAATCTTGATTTGTTGCACCAACGAGTCGTTGTGTGAATATGTAGGTCTGACTCAAATGACTTGATATATTTCCTCCATTTTTAGAAAATTCAGTGACCATATAATTTAAGGCTTGTACTTCAGCATGCAGGCCCGCAATACCGGCCATTTTAGGTAAAATGTTTTTGTTTTCCTTAATATGTGTTTTGATCCTCTGTTCAACTAGTGGGTGTAATGCAGAGCCTGATTCTTTATACGCTTTTTGTATACCCGCGATAAATTCTTTTTCATTAGTAACACGATAGCTACCAAGATCCATATTTGGCCTCCAACGTTTGGAGGTTTGAAGTTTATTGGGGTGGTACTGTTCGAAACCGGGCTTCGCTTTTTCGCTGATAAGTTGCACACCAGGGAAGGTATTTTTTGCACCTAAGCTACCACTCAGATTTAAAAATTTATCTTTATAGGTAGTATCATGCATAATACCTGCATGGGCCGCATATCCTTTGAGTTTTGCGTTGGTGTATGTCATTTTTTGGGATTCTTTTATTCTCTGTTTTTGTTTCTGTTTTACTTCATTTGGTGTTTTCGCATCTTGCTCTTGCTGTTTCATTTCCTCTATTTTTTGCTCATTTCTTTCTGTTTCTTTTAATATTTCACCTGTGCTTTTGGTGAAATATTTGTATCTCTGCTCAACTCTTGGATTTTGTTTATACAAAAGTGGTGAAATATCAGGTTTGTTTTGCGCAATGGCTAGATCAAGCCAGTCTAAACTTGAGAGCCCCATATTATCTGCAAGCGTAACTGGGTTATTCATCACCATACAATAGAGATTTAATCCATCGATAGTACCGGCCGGGTCCGCACTTAGCCATCTTCCCACCCACGGCTGATAATACCGATAGCCGTAATAATACAGTCCGGTAGCATCCCGCTCTTTACCAGAATACCGGATCGTTTTGTAACTGGCTTCTGTCTGGTTTCTTGCGGCCCATAGCGCTGTACTGCCAAATGGATAGTACTCTTCTTGACTGATAATTTGCCCATCACTATCTAGCTCAAGCTGGCTGGAGCCAATTAGATTGTCATAACTGTAACGTACCTGATTATTGTTGATATTTTCCGGTTTGCCGCTCTCCCAGTGTAGAACCCGCACTTGTGCGCGACCGGCTTCGCCCACTGTAATAATCTGCAACTCTTCCGTTGTGGTAGCACCGTTTTGGGTTGTACGTAGTTCTAATCCTGACAAGTAAACGACTCGTTGTTGCCGGAGGATATTCTGCGTTTGCTGTTCACTGACTTTTAACAGCCGCATCCCGTCGTTGCCATAGCGATACCACTCTATGTCGCTGCCACTGTCGGTGTGGTTATCCCGTTTTACCGGTGTCATCTGTTGTAGTTCACCTCGTGCATTCCAGTTTAGGTTTTGTCCCGGTAGTAATGTCTCCTGATGACCACCTGCCTGAAACAACGCATCCACTTTGGTCGGGTCAGTGGTTAAGGTATTCAGTACCGCACGGTTGCTGCGGTTCGAGACGGTTATGTCTGTGGTGTAGTTGTTTTGGCTCGCGGGTGAGCTATGCCGGATTTGGGTCAGGTTGCCACCAAGGTCATAGGCATAAGTACGGGTGTAATTGGTATAAGTGTTGTTATCGGAAGGTAGTGCTGTAGAGGGGAGATTCTGATTCTGCTGGCCGATATTCGCCATTTCGCGTCCTGTTGCGCTAATAAGCTGATACAGGGAATCGTAGGTATAGATATTCTCTGGCACCATTTTCTGATTGCGCCAGAAGCGGGTCGCTTCTGCATCGTTACGGAGACTGATTATGTTGCCAACCGGATCATATTCATAACGTAAGTCTTGCAAAGCCTTGCTATCGGTTGAACGACGGGTTGTGATACTCATCAGTCGCTGGGTTTCCGGCTCGTAAGTATATTCGGTGATGATACCGTTACCGTGCTCTTCGCGTAGTTTTTGTCCTGCGGCTGAATAGGTTAGGGATTTGATAATCACCTGCTCACTCTGGCCTTTCACGGTTAGCCGACTGCCTTTCAATTGTCCAGCCACATTATAGGCCAGATGCTGGATGTTTCCTTTGGCATCGGTTTGTGTCAATAGAGCACCGGTAGCATCCGTTTTGTTTTCGGTGGTGTATACATCACTACTTAATTTCTTATCCCAGATCTTTTTATCATCCCCGAACCAATCTGCTTCTTGACCATCAACCAGTAGCTGACGGGATTGTGATAAAGCCGCTCCGGTCAGGGAAACTCGATTCAGTTGGGTCGCTCCTGCTGTATCGTAGTGATGTACACACTGACCAGCAAGATTTTGGTCTTTTTCTGCCGATGTGTTTCCAGCCCAGATGAGACGTTCGGGGATATGGGATGCCCTTTCCTCTGGCTCTTGTTCGGTTACGGATAACAGACGACCGGGCAGAGAGTTGTCTTCATATTGTCGGGTCTGCTTGACACCCGTTGCAGTTACAGTCAGGACAAGACGGTTTTCAATATCATGAAAAGTGACAGTATTACCCGCATCGACACTCTCTGTACGTAGGACGTTGCCCGTTAAATCATACTGCCAGAGAAAATTGGGTTTTACCGAGTTATCTTTCTGCCAGGCGTCATACAGGCGTGGGTCAATACTTTGGCGTAGGTGTCCGAGAGCATCATACTGATGACGGGTAATACGGACGTCAGCATTCTCTTCTGCGGTAGCTCGGTGATAACGGATTTCACGGACATCCAGCCCACGGTTATCGTGAACAGTGATAGTGGGGGTATGTTGATAAGTTTTGGGGTTAAAGTTGTTCATAACTTACCTCTTTAGTTGTGTGGAATAAATTTTTGTCTGTTTAGCAGCGGATGAATGCTAAGTTCAGCTTCTCCATGTCATGAGGGTAATCTTTCTTCTGAGATACCAACGATATGCAGGGGGTCAGGAGATAAGCAGGAATAATCTCATTCAGAAGTATGCTGCTCAAAGGTGCTGCTGCAACCGAATAACGGTAACAAGTATAGGCAGACGAGTACAAGTATCGTAAAAAACAGCGCCAGGATCTTTTGCTATTGCTCATAGCTGTTTTTTCTGCCAATAGGTTAATTTGCCAAAAAGGAGAAATAATCTATCCTTATTTAACATATAGTTGCGTACCGGGAAATATTAGTTGGAAGTACGGTTATCTGTTATAAGGGTGAGTTATTTTATTGGTTAAATAATTTTTGATATTTATCCATATATGAAATTTGGATTGGTTAATCTGGTGTCAATTAATGACGCCAGACTGATCGGGTGTATCGAATTTTCGTGTCAGGTAGACATTATAATGAGGATCACTGACTTAAACTTCATCTTATGTGTCATGATGGAATAAATCCATTGTGTCTATACGGTATCGTAAGATACTTTCTGAATTGAATATTCTAATGCAATAAAACATAATTTATTAAATTTACTGATAATATTGGCCTACCAAATGATTTTATTGGATGATCTAACTTTTCTAAAGCGATATACGATTTTAATTTTCAATTCAATTAAACTGAATAATGTCTGTAGTATAGGTCTTATATTGTTTTGAATGTTTTTACAATGTAATTTTTCATTAAGATATCATTGTGTAAAATATAAATTGTCATAATCATTATACCCAATGGATTTCAAGATGCATCGTGACGGCAAGGGAGTAAATCCCCGGGAGCATAGCAAACTATGTGACTGGGGTGAGCGAGTGCAGACAACAAAGAGGCAACTTGAAAGATAACGGGTATATCTGGTTGTCGATTAAACTCATTAAATAAAAGCCATTTAAAATAATATGGAATTTATATTGCATTTATAAAATAATAAATTTGGTAAATAATGTAATTATTACACGAGTTAATGTAAAATAATGAAATGCATTATAGATTAATTAGTTTTCTATTGTTATTTTTACAATATAAATAATATTATATTGTAATCCTTGATTAAATTGTAAAATAAAGAATGGATATTGTAAGTTATAAATACAAATATTATATTTTTAGTATTATAGATTGGTATTTCATATAAAATTAAGTGTTATATTTTGTATATTTTAGATATTTAAAAAATAAAAACTTTTTGTTTTTTATTGAAATATCATTATATATAATGTTGCTTATTAGCAATTCTTATTTTGGTTGTTATTGAAATATTTTATTCTTCCCAGGAGTTATAATGGTTAACAAAGAAATATTAACATGAATGATTAGTAAAATAGGTAAAGTAATTATATAAAAGAAAATTTCTATCATGTGTATAGAAATATGTTTTTTATTTTTAATTTTTTGATGGATTTTTATGTTGATAAAAAAATTGATTGGTATTAGTAATATCAAAAATTGCTTACTTTTAGGTATTGTAAATACCGATAATATAAATGTAGGTCGTTAATTTTTTTCTTATTATGCTGTAAATAATTCTGAAAATTGCTCATCATTGAATAGAAATAGATCATGTGATTTTTTACCCGAAATAGTTTTCTCGTTGAAAATAATAAGTTTACTCCTTTGAATTTGATGGTTTTATTTTGGGTTTAGAGATCTTCCCTATTGGACAAATTGACCGAGAATAAAGAAATAACATTGTTGATTATCATGATAAATATTAATTACGTAAATATCGTGGAGATCTCAGTATTCTATTTTTTTAAATGTTAAATATTGACTATATACCCTATGGATTTCAAGATGCATCGCGACGGCAAGGGAGCATAGATAACTATGTGACCGGGATGAGTGAGTGCAGCCAACAAAGAGGCAACTTGAAAGATGACGGGTATAAATAATGATGTCTAAATTCGTCGATAAGGTTATTAAATATAAATTGGTTATTACATTAGCGTTTATTAAATCATAATTGTTGTGTTTTTATTGTTTTTCTTACAAGGAATTAACAAAATTAAATGTTAGTTTTATCAGAGCGGTGACCTGTTTTTATTTGGTTAAGGAGTTGTATTCAACATGTCATTATTTTTTTTTCGGCGGAATTTATTTGCCGGAGGTTGAAACAACGTACCTATTATTTTAGGGGCAGTAAATGCCCTTTTTTCTTTAATTTCTGGAGACGACTTTTGACCTCTCTTGCTTATGTTGACGCCCTTTGTGCGCTTGATCATCCTTATCGGGTCGATAGCGTTTGCGACCAATTATTTGATGCTGCCATGCGTGAGTTGACTCTGTACCACTGTGAAAATACTCCCGGTTATTCTCAGTGGTTGAAGGCTAACGATCTGGAAGTGGAAAGATTGGAGAAACTGGATGATTGGTCGCGTTTGCCGCCTATTTTCGCTAATTATTTCAAACGCCAGTTGTTGCTCAGTACCGCTGGTAGGAATGCATTGGAGTTGACCTCTTCGGGGACAACCGGACAAAAGAGCCGTATGCGTTACGATGTACGTAGTATGCGTGCAGCTCAAAATATGGTTGAACGGATTTTTGAGTATTACGGTTGGAATACGCCGCAGCAGCCTTGCAATTACTTACTGCTAAGTTATGAACCTGCCGGCACGGTTACGTTGGGAACCGCGTATACCGATCAGTATCTGTGTAAGTATGCACCGATAAACCAAGCCTGTTATGCATTGCGCCACAATGGAAAAAGCAATGAGTTTGATCCTTTTGGTGTGATCCGATCCTTACAAGAATTTGCGGCACAAGGGCTGCCGGTGCGTATCTTGGGCTTTCCGGCATTCTTGTGGTTCACACTGGAGCGGATGCAGGAAATGGGGTTGCCGCCGGTGCAGTTGCATCCTGAGTCACTGGTCTTTTTAGGTGGAGGTTGGAAAACGCACGCGGATAAAGCTATTCCAAAATCCTTACTGTATCAGCGTTTGGGGGAACAACTGGGTATTCCTGACGAGCGGTGCCGGGATGGTTACGGTTCGGTGGAGCATCCAGTGCCTTATGTTGAGTGCCGAAATCACCATTTTCATGTGCCGGTCTATGCCCGAACCTATATCCGCGATACAGCTAACATGGCGGTTCAACCCTATGGTAAGCCAGGTTTTCTGCATTTGGTATCACCTTATATCACTTCCAGCCCGGCACACAGTATTGTAGTGAGCGATTTGGCGGTGCTGCATCCGGCCGCTGAATGTGGTTGTGAATTAGCTACCGATTGGTTTGAGTTATTAGGTCGTGCCGGTACCAGTAAAAGCCGCAGTTGTGCGATTGCCGCTTCTGAGTTGATAAAGGAATCCTGAAATGTATTTAGTGAATGGTAAGGTTATCTCTGACTTGGAGCCCGCTAGCGTATTGGCGGAACTTAAAGGTAATTTGGCTGAGACGCTGGCTTGTCCCCCAAGTGTACAACAGGTATTGGCGTGTGCTGAGCGCTTCGTTGATGATCTCGATACTGTTGCTGTTAAGCTTGCGCTGGATACAGCCACTATCACCGCGTTACGTCACTTCTGTCATCGCGATTCTTTAGAGGCAAAGTTGCGGCACGAACTGGGAGAACAACCCTTTTCTCTGCGTCGCTTTGACTATACACAACCCCGTTTTGAAACTTGGCAACCGTTGGGATTGGTGGTGCATATTACGCCAGCCAACGCGCCTTTGCTGCCATTTATGGCAGTGTTAGAGAGCTTGCTAGTGGGTAATGTCAACTGGTTACGTCCTAGTAGCAGTGACCACGGCCTTAATGCGCAGATACTGGCTGAATTCCTACGTCATGACCTGAGCGGCACGTTGGCACCTTATATATCCGTGTTGCCTTTGCCGTCTGATCAATTATCAGAATTACTGGCCTGTGCTGATGCAGTATCAGCCTGGGGCAGTAATAGCGCCCTGACCGCTATCCGTAGCCAACTACGGCCCGGTTGCCGTTGGATAGATTGGGGACATCGTATCAGTTTTGCTTATTTGGAGCCGATGGCTGCCAGTGATGCTGATTACGATGCATTGACTGATGATGTTTGCCGTTTTGACCAACAAGCGTGTTCCAGCCCACAGTGTTTGTTGGTAGATAGCGCTGACGAGAACGTTTTACGGGAAGTCGTTGGTGCTGTGGCTGCCGCACTGGCACGACGTGCGCCAATGTGGCCAGCCTTACAGACAGACATACAGGAAGCGGCGGAAATCAGCAGTCAGATGGCATTTTTGAAGTTGGATCACACTTTTGCTGACCTGTGTGGCTCGATAGAAAAGGGCAATGGTTGGCGAGTAGCTTGGATACAGCGTCAAGAGCTTGCCCCATCACCTTTGTACCGTACTTTGCAAGTCCGTCCGGCGCCACGTGCACAATTGGTTGAGATTTTGTTGCCGTGGCGCGCCTATTTGCAAAGTTGTGCTTTGATCGCGAGAGAAAAAGAGTTGCCGATGCTGAGTCGCCAGTTGTTGGCCGCCGGTGTTAGCCGGATATGTCAGGCAGGTACGATGCATGATGGCTATGAGGGTGAACCTCATGATGGTGTTTATGCATTGACTCGGCTGGCGCGACGTGTCTCCGTTAGTTTGAAACCTGAACAACTGCCAGGCCATGTCACGTTGGATAAATGGTCGGCCAATCCGCCGGAACTGGCAGGGATTCCAGTGATGGATAAAGCAAAGTTTCAGAGCGGCGGAATGACGGCAAAAGCACAGGTGTTTTTCCGTAGCGGTGGCAGTAGTGGTGAGCCAAAGTTGGCGGGTTTCAGCCATCGAGATTATCACAGTCAAATGCAGGCTGCGGCAGATGGTTTGTTCGCAGCGGGTCTGGACCCATCCCAAGACCGGGTAATGAATTTGTTTTATGGCAGTAACTTATATGGCGGTCTGATGAGTTTCTTCACTGTGCTGGATAAATTATCTGTGCCGCATTACCCGATGGGGGGGCCAATAAACGATGATTTTAGCCAAATCAGGCACTTTATTGTCACTCAGGGAATCAATACGCTGGCGGGAATGTCAAGCACTATCCACCGATTGTTTGAATGTGAAGAGGCTGCGTTGCGCGCCTATGGTGGGATACGCAAAATTTTTACCGGTGGTGAGCATATTGGTGAAGAGCGACGTCGGTTTCTGTCCAGTTTTGGTGTACAGATAATTCAATCGGCGATTTACGGTTCCGTGGATGCCGGTCCGTTAGGCCATGCTTGTGCTTGTTGCCAAGAAGGGGAGTTCCATCTGTTATCTGATATTCAATGGCTGGAAATCTTGGCTCTTGATAGTGATCAGCCTGTTCCGACAGGGGAAAGCGGTCGACTGGTGTTTACCCCTCTGGCACGGGAAGGGCAGGTGGTCCAGCGTTATGATATAGGTGACTTAGGTTATTGGCTCCCTGGTCTCTGCGCCTGCGGATTACCAACGCCGCGGTTTAAACTGGAAGGCCGTCATGGTGCGTTATTACGGGTGGGTTCTATTTTTCTGAACCCAACAGAATTATCTGCCGGGCTACCGTTTCCGGTGCAGTGGCTGGTAGGGAACAACTCCAGTGGTTGTGATTATGTCCATATATTAGCCGACGGAGATGTTGATCAGGTACGTGTGCATCTGCTGCAACATAAGATGATGAACCAGGTTGTTAGTGGTGGCTTACTTCAATTGGAAGTTATCCCTACACCTGCTGGACAGTTCCATCGTCACCCGCAAAGTGGCAAAACGCCGCTGGTGCTGGATAGCCGATTCTGAGACCAATAATACTACTTTTTGGGTAAATCATGACATTATCACTACACGATCTGGTTGAATACGCCCGCAATCATGCGCCTTTTTTTAAAAATCTTTATCGTGATCTGCCGCGATCTGGTTGGGCGCTAACTGATCTGCCATTGATCAATCCTGCTGACTATTGGCAGCAATCGCAATCGCTGGAAAACTGGCCGGCGTTAACCGGCCCTGTTAACGGTGGTCATGTGTTTAAAACCGGCGGCTCTACCAGTGATGGTCGGATGTCGGTGTTCAGTTGTAGCGAATGGCGTGCTTTTGTACGCGCATTTGGTCAAGGGCTTGCACAGCAATTACAGCCTGGTGACCGTGTTGCTAATCTGTTTGTGGCTGGTGATTTGTATACCAGTTTATTATTTATTCACGGCGCCTTGTCCTATTCGCCGGTGCCGGTGGTGGAATATCCGTTTACCTGGTCAGTTGATGATCGGGCACTGGCCGATGCGATTGTCAGCTTGGGGATTAATGTTCTGGCCGGGGTGACGGTGCAACTATTACGTTTTGCCAGTACCTTGCAGCAGTGCGGTCAGTCTATGCCCGGCATTGATCGTCTGTTGTACGGCGGTGAAAGCCTGTTTCCAGAGCAATTGACACTGTTGAGTCACGTATTTCCTAATGCGCGTATTGGTTCAGTTGGTTGCGCCAGCGTTGATGCGGGTCTCATTGGGGCGGCGTCTCCCGATTGCTATTACGGCGAACATCGGGTTTTTGATACGGAAACCATTGTTGAAATCATTGACGAAGCCAGTGGTCAGCCGATTACGGCACCTGGCCAAAATGGCCTATTGGTTGTGACCAACTTGCAACGGAGTCTGATGCCGGTTATCCGCTATCCGACGGGCGACATGGCCTGTTGGTGTGAAGCGTCAGACCAGCCGCGCCGCAAATTCGCTTTGCAGGGGCGAGCGGGTAGCGCTCACCGAGTTCGGGTGTGCTCACTGTCCATTTTTCCTGACCATATTGCGCGTTTACTGCAACAGCAAGAGGGCATACTGGCTTGGCAGTTATTGCTGAGCCGTCGGGGCGGCATAGATAAGATAGAACTCTTGTTAGCTGGCGATTCATCACTGGCGCCATCTACAACATCAGTACATCAGACATTGTTGGCGGCGCAACCCGCTATAGCAGAGTTATGTGATCAGGGATTACTGCATATGGAGGTCACTTACTGCGCTTTGGAAAATATGGTCACTCATCCACGCTCCGGTAAGCTGATGCGGGTAGTTGATCATCGTGGTTATGGTGCTGAAGAGAAGGCAGCGTGAGCATGAATCCAGAAATACCATTAATTAGATTATTTCGGGAAGAGGATTCTACCGGTGTTAGTGCGTTATTTCGGGTTGTTTACGGCGAAGATTATGTCTACCCGGAAGTCTATTTACCCACCATGCTTGGCCGCTATAACGCGGCAAAACGGTGGTATTCCGCCGTTGCGGTACAAAATGGACAAGTGTTGGGGCATGCGGCGCTGTGGCGGGATGAACGCTGCTCATTAAGCGCTGAACTGGCGTTGATTGCGGTACATCCACAGGCGCGTGGGCAGGGTATTGCTACCGCTCTTGGGCGATATTTGTGTGATCAGGCCAAAGAAATAGGGTTAAGCATACTCACGATTAAGCAAGTGTCGTCACATAACTACAGTCAGCGTCTGGCCCAAAATCTGGGGTTTCACACTACGGGATTGTTACCGGACTATGTAACATCACCATTTGATCAGGCGCGACCGGAAAGCATCGTACTGGGTTGTTTACCTTTACAAAGCTGGCCGTTTCCAGAGTTACATTGGCCTTCCGGTTGGCAAAGGTGGTTGACATCGGTGACCCAAGTGTTTGGTCAAGAGCCTCTGCAACCAGAGGCGTTGGCTGATGCAGATATCCGTATAACCAATCATGGACGTCGGTTGGAAGTGTGGATAGAAAAGCAGACAACCGAGCGGGTAAAAGAGGTGGCGGAGTTACCGGCACACAAACTGGTCTATGTGAAACTGCCGGTAGGAGAAGGGACTCTTCAGGCAATAGAAATTTTGCAGCAGGCGGGATTTGCCTGTACAGGATTTGTGCCTGGTCATCATCACCATTGGGAAGCTTTACTGGTTCGTGGACATAGCAGGAAAGAGTTAGCCTTAAATTGTCAGTTTGCTCGCAGTTTGCACCAACAAAGCATGTTTGCTTGTGCGGGCGTATAGCCTTCCTGCAATTATTAGAAGTAATCTAGTGAAGTTCGTCGAAGCCTGAATAGTTTTACAGATGATTGACAAAGTGTTGGTCTTTCGGTCAGCACTTTGAACGGATATTCAATTTATTCGTGATTCTCATAATTGTTAATTAATTGTGTAAAGTTGTTGTAATTCATGGTGAATTGCGGGCGTTAATCCACCACATTTATCTAAATTTCAGAATATTCCTATATATTTTTAATTAAAATTCATTGCACTATTGAACGCTTATTAATCTATAAGTGGCAATAACATGATGATGATTTCAATTAGAGCCACTCTTCATAAGGTGAATCAATGGAGAAGTGAATAGATGGCAATAGGATATTTCCTGCTCGTTGGTGATAAAACAACTTGCGGCGGTCAGATTATTACCGGTGACCACACCATGACATTCAATGGGCGAGCATATAGTGATGCAGAGTTTCTCCTCGCCGACAAAGGAAGCGGGTAGTATTCAGCCAAAGCCGCCTGTAACGCCGACACCTCCGCCGCCGATACCGGTATTTACGAAGTCCTGCCAGCGGGGTAAAGGGTGTACCGATGCTGGAACTGAACCTGAACCGGCAGATAATTTTGGCAGAATGGCGATATATCAGGTGCCGTCATCTCCTACTCCAGTCACGGCGCAAGAGCCTGAACCACCTCCGCAGGACAAGAAACACCCGCCAGAACCGGATAAGCCGCAGGATAAAAAATAACCGTGGTATAAGCGGTGGTTTCGTAGTGGGAAAGATAATGCCGAAGCGGCTGCTACCGCTGTGGCCGCCACTGCCCGTAGCGCGGTAGCAGATGGCGAGACACTGGTGATGCGTTACATTGGTGGTGGCGCTATCAGTGCTGGACGCTGGCTGGCGGCACCGAATCCGGTAACGGTTGGGTTAATGGGGCTGTTTTATTCACCGTCTTTAAATCAGGGGGAAGAGGATTACTTAGATCCGTATCGCCTGAGACAGATAGCGGAACAGTACGGTAAAGCACCAACTCGTGTACGTTTTCGCTGGATCAGAGATGAAAAAAGCGGCAGGATGACGGTTCAGGGCTATCACGTCAGCCCGGAAGGCGGCCTGGATAAAGTGCCGGTTCGCATGATGACGCTGAATCGGACCACCGGTAATTACGAGTTCTGGGAGCCGGGAGAAACCCGGCCGACAATTTTATGGACGCCGAACGAGCAGGAGTTTCAGGTTCCAGCGCATACCGGGAATGAAGAACAGCCGTTTATTCCGTCGCAAATAACCGTGTTGCCGATCCCGGATTAAAGTAGGCAGCGATATTGAATCGTTGCCGATGCCGGAAGAGAAGGATTTCCGCGATTATATTCTGGTATTCCCCATTCCGAATATGCCGCCGGTGTATGTGTATTTGAGTAAACCGCCGGTGAAATTGTTTGAAGTGGATTTGTATAGAAATTTTGCGGGCAGGCTAAGAAATGGAACACATGCGGATCATATGCCTTCGGCTGCGGCTGTTAAGGCTTATTTGAAAAGATTAAATCCGAGGCTTACTGAAGGTCAGTTAGCAGATATGCAAAAGATGTTGCGGCTATTATCATCCCAGCGGAAATTCATCAGAAGTTCAGTGCAACTTATGGGGGGCGAAATAACCCGTCTCAAATAGAACAGGATGCAAAGGATCTAAGAATCGCAGTAGATCGTGATTTTAATACAATAAAGCCGGTGTTGAAGGACTATGGTGCAACAGAGGAGCAGCTTGAAAAAGCCAGATCGAAGATGCATAA